>JBBSKO010000281.1:0-2985 GCA_038256225.1 Propionibacteriales bacterium
CAGGGAGCGCGGCTCGCCGCGCCAGGCCAGGTGACGACACATCGGCTGTCCGTGGCCTCAGGCGTCGCGCGCGGTGCGGAAGCCGGAGAAGACCTGCCGGCGGATCGGGTGGTCCCAGTTGCGGAAGGTGGTCCGGACCGCTTGCGGGTCGGTGGCCCAGCAGCCGCCGCGCAGCACCCGGTAGCCGTCGTCGAAGAAGACCTCGGAGTACTCCGGGTAGGGGAACGGGCGGAACCCGGGATAACCCGTGAAGACCGTCGAGGTCCACTCCCACACGTCGCCCACCATCTGCAGGACACCGTACGCGGAGGCGCCCGACGGGAAGGAGCCGGCGGCCGACGGCCGGAACCGGGTCTGGCCGAGGTTCGCGCGCTGATCGTCGGGGGCGCCGTCGCCCCAGGGGAAGCGTCGCTTGGTCGCCGTCACCGGGTCCCAGGACGCCGCCTTCTCCCACTCGGCCTCCGTGGGCAGCCGCCGCCCGACCCAGCGGGCGTACGCCTCGGCCTCGTGGAAGCAGACGTGCTGGACGGCCTCGGCCCCCGGAAGCTCCTCGACCCGGGCGAACCGGCGCCGCAGCCAGGTCCCGGCGTCGCGGAACCAGAACGCGGGTGCGCGCTTGCCGCTCTCGCACCGCCAGCGCCAGCCGGCGGCGCTCCACAGGCGCGGGTCGTCGTAGCCGCCGGCCTCCACGAAGGCGAGGTACGCCGCGTTGGTCACCGGGGTGGTGTCGATCGCGAAGGCACCCACGTCGACGGTGTGCGCGGGCCGCTCGTTGTCCAGCGACCACGGGTCGTCGGTGGTGCCCTGCACGAAGGGGCCGGCCGGCACGAGCACCTCGGCGGCCACGACCGGGCCGGCCGGCGCGGGCAGGTCGTCGGTGGCCGGCAGCACGGGCGCCCCGCGACGCAGCTGGTGGGTCGCGAGCATCGTCTCGTCGTGCTGGTGCTCGTGCTGGATCACCATCCCGAACACGAACCCGTGGTCGCGCAGCGGGTCGGGCCGGTCCTCGCGGGCGGTCACCGGCGTGGTCCCGAGCGCGTCGAGCACCTTGCGACGCACCAGCGACAGGTAGTCACCGGCCTCGTCGGGACGCAGCAGCGGCAGGCTGGGGCGGGTGTCGCGGGGGTGCTCGAAGGCGTCGTAGAGGTCGTCGATGTCGGGCCGCATCGCCGCGTCACCGTGCGTCTCGCGCAGCAGCCACAGCTCCTCGTAGTTGCCGACGTGCGCCAGGTCCCACACGAGCGGCGACATCAGCCGCGAGTGCTGGGCGAGGAGCTCGTCCTCGTCCAGCACCGCGGTGGTCAGCCCGGCGCTGCGCTCGCGCACGCGCTCGAGCTCGTCGGCGACGTGCTGGCGCAGCGCGTGCTCGTCCAGCGTCCGCACGTCGGTGCCGGGGGAGGTCCCGGAGGACGTCGTCGGGGAGGTCATCAGGGCTCCAGGGGGTCGTCGGCCGGGCAGCGGCCCGGGGCGGTGTAGGTGTCACGGAAGTCGGCGACGACCGCGACCAGGGCGGGGTCCTCACCGAGGCGGGTCAGCGCGGCCAGCGCCGCGTCGAGGCAGGTCAGGGCCGCGGCGTGGAGACCGGGGGCGGCCAGGCCGTCACGGGCGGCGGCGGTCCAGTCGTGAAGGCCCGCGCAGGCCTCGGCGGCGGCAGCCGAGGCGATCGGGTCGTCGAGCAGGGCGGCCAGCACGGCGGTCGGGACCACCCACCAGCGGTACGGCTGGGTGTCGAGGTAGCGGACCTCGTACCAGCCCCGCGGCCGGACGGGCGGGAAGAGCGTGGTCAGGTGCAGGGCGAGGTCGGGCTCGGCCAGCGGGTCGTCGGCGAGCAGCCAGTCGCGCATCGTCCAGCCGGTCGGCCCCGCCCAGTCGTCACCGTCACCGCGGCGCAGCATGACCGAGGCGTCGAGGGCGTAGTCGGTCCACGCGGCCACCGGGTCGCCCTCCCGGGGCGCGGACGTACGGGCCCGCTCCAGGCCCTGCCAGACCCGCTGGCGCCCCGAGCGCCACCCGGTGTCGCCGTCCGCGCCGACCGGGGAGTTGGCGAAGGCGGCCACCATCACCGGGCCGACGGCGTGCAGCAACGACCACCGTCGGTGGGCGTCGGCGCGGTCCCGCCCGACGTCGAGGTTGACCTGGCAGGCCGCGGTCGTCGTCATCATGGCCGGGCCCATCGCCGCCGAGGCACCGCCGGCTCGGACGAAGTGCTGCTCCATCGCGTCGTAGCGGGGGTGCCGCAGCTGACGACGCGGGACGCGGTACGGGTCGAGCGCGGTGTCGAGGAGCCGGAGCCGGACCGCCTCGAGCGCGGTCCTGACGTGCCGTACGTCCTGCTCGAGCGCCGACCAGCAGGCGCTGGTGCCCTGGTGGGGCAGGGAGCTGAGCTCGACCTGCCCGCCGGGTTCGAAGGTGAGGCGGCTGCCCCGTGGTGGGGGCCCCGCCGCGGCGAGGACCTCCCGGAGGTGGGGGAGCGGGACCGGGGCGGTGGGGTCGTCAGGGTCGACGACGATCCACTCGAGCTCGGTGCCCACGAGTCCCGGGGGGCCGGTCTTGAAACACACCCGCTCGACATAGCCCGCGACCGCGTCGCGGTCGCGCAACAGGGGGCGGGTGTCGATGCCTATCGTCACGTCCCTCAGCCAAGCACACGGCGGTGACGCCCGACCCACCCGAGAGTCGTCCTTGTGCTGCTCGGCATCAGCCTGCTGTGGCCGGCGGGGTGTCCGGGCAGACGGCGCAGCCCCCGGGAGCGAGCATCCTCTCCCGCTCCGGGGGCTGCCGACGGGCCGGCGGACGCCCGCGGCCCGTCACGTCCCGTCGCGTCAGCGCCAGCTGCGTGCGTCGGTCTGGCTGGTGCCCTTGGCGGAGGCGTCGGGGCTCGCGACGTCGGCTGCCTGAGCGGGGGCCGCGGCCAAGGTCGAGGCGGCGAAGGCGGTGAACGCGGCGGCGGCGAGGGTCTTGCGGGTCGTCAACTTCATGATGGTC
>JBBSKO010000282.1:0-2969 GCA_038256225.1 Propionibacteriales bacterium
GCCGGGTCCCGGGCCGGCCGGCAGCGGCCGCCCCGGGAGCGCTCAGCGCGCCTCGGCGGCCCCGAGGGCCACCAGCTCCGGCGCGGGTGCACCGCAGCAGCCACCCGCCGGCGCCCCGTCGAACGCCGGGGCCGCACCACACACCCCGGTCTCGGGCAGCACCAGCTCGACCCGGGCCGCGGACTCATGGTCGCCGGCGATCTCGGCCACGACCGAGCGGACCTGCTCGGAGCCGGTCAGCGCCAGGAACGACGGGGCCCGGCCGTAGGACTTCATCCCGACCAGGTAGAGCCCGTCCTCGGGCTGGCGGAGCAGGTCGGCGCCGTGCGGGCTGACGGTGCCGCACGAGTGGTGTGCCGGGTGGATCTCGGGAGCGAGGCCGGACGGCGCGGACAGCTCGCCGTCGAGGTCGAGGTGCACCTCGCGGAGCCAGGAGTGGTCGGGGCGGAAGCCGGTCACGGCGACGACCTCGTCGACCTGCTCGACCCGGCGCCCGTCGTGACCGACGAGCGTCAACCGACCGTCCTCGGCACCCTCGAGCCGCTCGGCGCGGAATCCGGTGACGGTGGTGACCGCGGGCGCGCCGGCCGCACGCTGGGCGTTGCTGCCGAGCGCGCCACGCGCCGCCAGCGCGTCGAGCTCGGCGGCACCCAGGGCCTTGGCCGTGTCGGCCCGGCGGAGCACCCACGTGACGCGGGTCGCGGGGACCTCCTCGGCCAGGCCGGCCAGCGCGACCAGGGCGTTCTGCGCCGACGCGCCGGCACCGGCCACCACGGTGTGCCGGCCGGCGTGGCGGGCGCGGCGTGCGGGGTCACCCAGGTCGGGGACGGCCCGCAGCACCCGGTCACCGTGCTCCTGCTCCCCCGGCGCCGGGAAGCCGTCGGCGCCGAGCGGGCCCGGGCCGCCCCACGTGCCGCTGGCGTCGACGACCGAGGCGGCCTCGAGGACCTCGTGCCCCGACGGGCCCTGCACGTGCACGGCGAACGGGACCTCCGACCGACCGGCCGCGACCAGCCGGTCCCGACCGGACCGGGCCAGGCCGACCACACGGTGCCCGCGACGCACGTCCACCCCGGCCCGCTCCAGGGCGACCGCCAGCGGACGGAGGTAGGCCGCGACCCAGTCGTGACCGGACGGGAGGCCCGCGGGGTCGGGGGCGACCCAGCCCGCGGCGTCGAGGAGCCGGGCCGCGGCGGGGTCGACCAGCTCCGACCACGGCGAGAAGAGCCGGACGTGGCCCCACTCGGACACGGCGGCACCGACCTCGTCCCCGGCCTCGAGGACGACGACCGGCAGCCCGCGCTCGGCGGCGTGGGCCGCGGCGGCCAGCCCGATCGGGCCTGCACCGACGACGACGAGCGGGGTGACGGGGGTCGGGACCATGGGATCTCCTGGGGACGGACGGGACGCCGGTCGATCGACCGGCATCGATACAACGACGCTAGTCGGGCACCACGGGTCCGTCAATCGATCGGGATCGATGTAAACTGCGGTGGTGACCACCACGCAGGCCCCGTCCGTCCCCGCCGCCCTGGCGGGTGACGCCGCCACGACGTACGCCGCCTGGTTCGCGACGCTCGCCGACCCCACCCGGGTACGCCTGCTGAACGCCGTCGCCACCGCACCGCGCGGGTCGGCGCGGGTGGGCGACCTCGCCCGGGAGCTCGGGATCAGCCAGTCGACCTGCTCCCACCACGTGCGACACCTGGCCGACGCCGGGTTCGTCGCCGTGGACCGGGTCGGCACGAGCAGCGTGGTCAGCGTGAACGCCGCCTGCTGCACCGGCCTGCCGCACGCGGCCGACGCCGTCATGGGCACGCTGTCGACGCCGCCGTGCTGCCCCGCCGACCTGCCGGCCGACGTCACCACCCGCGCGATGACCGACGACGACCTGGAGCGGGTGCGGGAGGTCTACGCGGAGGGTCTCGCCACCCGGCAGGCGACCTTCGAGACCGAGGTGCCGGACGCTGTCGAGCTGCGCGACCGCTGGCTGCCCGAGCACCGCTGGGTGGCCGAGGTCGACGGCGCCGTGGTCGGGTTCGCCACCGTCTCCGCGGTCTCGACCAGGGCCTGCTACGCCGGGGTCGGCGAGGGCGCGGTCTACGTCGCAGCCGCCGCCCGCGGTCGCGGCGTGGGCAGGGCGCTGCTCCACCGCCAGGTCACCGAGGCCGACGCCGGTGACCTCTGGACGCTCCAGGCCTCGGTGTTCCCGGAGAACAGGGCCAGCCTGGCCCTGCACCGTGCGGCCGGTTACCGGACGCTCGCGGTCCGCTCGCGGATCGCCCGGCTCGACGGCGAGTGGCGCGACACGGTGCTGCTCGAGCGCCGTCGCGACGACGCGTGAGCCGAGCGGCCCCCGGTCGGGAGCGGGTGCAGGAGGACCGCACCGTCGACGTGTGCGTCGTCGGTGGCGGGCAGTCCGGGCTCGCGGTCGCCTACCACCTCGGCCGGGTCTCCGCGCGGCGCGAGCGCGAGGGGCTCCCCCCGCTGCGCACGGTCGTGCTCGACGCGCACGACCGCCCCGGCGGGGCGTGGCCCGACGGCTGGCCCAGCCTGGAGCTCTTCTCCCCCGCCGCCTTCAGCTCGCTGCCGGGCTGGCCGATGCCGGCGTGGTCCGGCGAGGGCAACCCGTCGGCGGCCCACGTCGCGGACTACCTGGCCGCCTACGAGGAGCGGTACGCGCTGCCGGTGCACCGCCGGGTCCGCGTCGTCGACGTCGCCGGGGCGGACGACGACGGGCTGCTCCTGGTCCGCACCGACCGCGGCGACTGGCGGGCGCGGGCGCTGGTCAGCGCGACCGGCACCTGGGACCGGCCGTTCTGGCCGGCCGTCCCGGGCGCCGAGGCGTTCGGCGGCCGCCAGCTGCACACCCACGACTACCGCGGTCCCGAGCAGCTGGCCGGTCGGCGGGTGCTCGTCGTCGGCGGCGGCAACTCCGCGGCCCAGCTCGCGGCCGACCTGCAGCCCCA
>JBBSKO010000283.1:0-2966 GCA_038256225.1 Propionibacteriales bacterium
CCCCGAAGACCAGGCCGAGGGCCACCGCGACGAGACCCAGGTCCCGTGCGAGGGCCCAGGTGGCGCCCGTGGCGAGGTTGATGGCCGCGGCGGCGGCGAAGAGGACGGCCGCGTCGACGACCAGCGAGCGCCGCCACCCGAGCATCGCGAACCACACCGCGATGACGCCGTTCGCCGGCCAGATCAGGGCCAGGGACCCGCCCTCCGGCACCGTGAGACGGCCGAGGTAGGCGAAGAACAGGTAGCCGAGCGCACCGGCGGCGGTGAAGGCCCATCGACCGGCTCCCCGTCGCGGCGGCCAGACCGCCGAGCCCGGGTCCGGGCCCGGGTCGGAGCCGGTCGCCGAGGACCTGGGCGGGGCCGCGGGCACGGCGGCCGCGGGGCCTCCTGCGGCGTACGCCGGTGCCGGCTGGTCGGGGTCGGTGAGACCGGGGACCTCCGCTGCGCGCCCCAGCGGCACCGTCGTCGACCCGGTCGTCGACGCCGAGGCGGGGGGCCGACCACGCCGCCGTGGGCGTGCACTCAGGATCGTCATGGACTGCCTGTCGCTGGGAGGGGTGCCACGGCGCCGGGACGGCGACATCATGACGCACGGGGGGTCCCCTTGACCAGCGTCGACCGGCCCCGTGGAGCCGGCACCCGGGTGAGGCGACACCGGGGGTCGCGCGGTAGGACGGGGGGATGAAGACACGACACATCGGCAACGACTCCGTCGGCCGCGTCGAGGTGGGCGCGATCGGGCTGGGTCTGATGACCTTCGACCAGTCCGGGGCCGCTCCCCGCGAGCAGCTGCTCGACACGATCCGCACCGCCCTCGACCACGGCGTGACCCTCTTCGACACCGCCGACGCCTACGGCCACGGCGACGCGGGGGCCGACGCGCAGGGCCAGAACGAGACCCTGGTCGCGGGCCTGCTCGACGAGCTCGGCGTGCGCGACCGGGTCCTCCTGGCCACCAAGGGTGGCCACGTGCGCACGGAGGGCGGCGACTGGGGCCTCGACTCCTCGCCGCAGCACCTGCGCGCGGCCGTCGACGCGAGCCTGCAGCGTCTCGGCGTGGACCAGATCGCGCTGTGGCAGCACCACCGGCCGGACCCGGAGGTGCCCTACGAGGAGGTCGTGGGCACGCTGCGGGAGATCCACGAGTCCGGCAAGGTCGCGATGGTCGGTCTCTCGAACGCCGACCCCGACCAGATCCGGCTCGCGCACGAGGTCGTCGGCAGCGGCCTGGTCAGCGTGCAGAACCAGTTCTCGCCGAAGTTCCGCAGCAGCCGCCCCGAGATCACGGTCTGCGAGGAGCTCGGGCTCGCCTTCCTGCCGTGGAGCCCGCTGGGCGGTCTCAACGACGCCAAGGAGCTCGCGCAGAAGCACCCGGCCTTCGCCGAGGTCGCCGAGGAGCGTGGGGCGAGCGCCCAGCAGGTGGCGCTGGCCTGGTCCCTCGCGCAGTCGGACTGCGTCATCCCGATCCCCGGTGCCAAGCGCCCGCAGTCGGTGGAGAGCTCGGCCGCGGCGGCCGACCTGGTCCTGAGCACCGACGAGCTGCGCCGCCTCGACGCCGACTGAGCCGGCGCCGGGGCACGGCCCCGCCGCGCTGACGGTCCGGGCCTCAGACGACGGCGACCAGCTCGCCGTGCAGCAGGGACAGCCACCCGTCCGGGTCGGCCGCCCAGGTGCGCCACCCCGCGGCGACCCGCTCGAGGTCGTCGCGGGTGGCCCGGCCCTCGGCGACCAGCTGCTCGGCCAGCGCCGAGGCGGTGATCCGGTTGGCCCACAGCCCGCCCCACCAGGCCCTGTCCTCGGGGGTGGCGAAGCACCAGGTGCTGGAGGACGGACGCACGTCGGTGAGTCCGGCGGCGCGGGCCCAGGACAGCAGCCGGCGGCCCGCGTCCGGCTCGCCGCCGTTGGCCCGTGCCGCGTCGCGGTAGAGGACCAGCCACTCGTCGAGCTCGGGCACGCGCGGCCACCAGGTGAAGGCGGCGTAGTCGCTGTCCCGCACCGCGACCAGGCCACCGGGCCGGGTGACCCGTCGCATCTCGCGCAGCGCCTGCACCGGGTCGGCGACGTGCTGCAGCACCTGGTGGGCGTGGACGACGTCGACGCTGTCGTCGGGCAGGTCGAGGGCGTGGACGTCGCCGACGACGAGCTCCACCCCGGTGACACCCTGGGCCGCGAGCTCGCGGCGGGTCAGGTCGAGGGCGTCCTCGCTGACCTCCAGCGCGGTGACCCGGCCCGGGGCCACCGCCCGGGCCAGGTCGGCGGTGATCGTGCCCGGCCCGCTGCCGACGTCGAGCAGGTGCAGGCCGTCGGTGCCCGCGGCCCGTTGCGCCAGCTCCGGGAGCGCCGACAGCAGGTAGCCGGCGGAGTTCTCGGCGGTGCGCCAGCGGTGCGAGCGCAGGACGGACTCGTGGTGGCCGTGGGTGTAGACGTGCTCCGGGGTCATCGGTCGAGGCTAGGGCGGCGGGTCCGGGCGTCGCCGGGGCGTCTCACTAGGCTGGGTCCGGTGAGCAGCGCCGGGGACCAGACACCGACCATCCACGCCACCGAGGTCGGGGACACCGGCCCGCGGGTGGTGTTCCTGCACGGGCTGTTCGGCCAGGGCCGCAACTTCACCCAGGCCGCGAAGGCGCTGGTGCCCGACCTGCGCTCGGTGCTGGTCGACCTGCCCAACCACGGGCGCTCCGCGTGGACCGAGGAGGCCGACTACGTCGTGGTCGCCGAGGTGGTCGCCACCTGGCTGCGGACGACGTACGGCGGGGAGCCGGTGCACCTCGTGGGGCACTCGATGGGGGGCAAGGTGGCGATGGTGCTGGCGCTGAGGCACCCCGACCTCGTCGACCGGCTGGTCGTGGTGGACATCGCCCCGGCGACCAGCGACGGCGCCGGCGAGTTCGAGCACCTGCTGGGGGCGCTGGCCGGCGTCGACCTGACGACGCTGGAGCGGCGCGGTGACGCCGACGAGCAGCTCC
>JBBSKO010000284.1:0-2966 GCA_038256225.1 Propionibacteriales bacterium
CACCGGCTTCGCCGCGAGCACGGCCCGCAGGCCCTCCTCGACCACGCTCGTGAAGGTGCGCCCCTCAGCGGCCGCCCGAGCCTTCGCCGCCTCGGCCAGACCGTCAGGCAGATTGATGGTTGTCCGCATGCATACGAGCATACGCCGACGGCGCCTCAGCACCTGACCCGGTATGTACGTTCCTCCGGACCTCGAGACGCCTCGGGGCAGAGTCCGGTGCTGGTGCGGGTCGACCGTCACCGAGCATCTGGCGCGTCTTCCGTCGACCACCCCGCCAGGGCATCGATCAGCTCGTCGAGGACGTGCTCCTCGTGCACCGCGACCCCTCGCTCGGCCATGGCCGCCGCGAGCGCAGGGTCCCACGGGGTGTCCCGCGGTGAACCCTCCAACGACCGCCCCGACGGCGCGGCGAGGTAGTCCTCGACCGACATCCGCCACGGCCGGACGCCGCACCGCTCCACCAACCAGGCGCAGATCGCCACACCGGCCCAGTCGAGGTCCCCGTGGTAGAGCAGCTCGGCCCCCAGCGCTCGCAGGAGCTCCACGGCCACCGGCGCGGGCCACCCGGACGTGCAGACGACCGGGTGGGTGCCACCGAACCGGTCGGCGGCCGCTTCGAGCACGGCCGGGTTCTCGCAGACCAGCACACGGGTGCCGGGTGCGAGGGCCGGTACGAGCGAGGCCAGCTGTCGTTGCGTCAGGTGGACGGGCTCCCCGAACCGGGCCGCGTGGCTCAGCAGCTGCTCGGGCGGGCCGTCCGCGACCGGACGCAGCCCCAGGGTGAGCACGGTCGCCGAGACGGTGTCGGCCAGCACACCCACCGAGGCCCAGAGCGCACGGCGCCCGGCGGCGTCGCCCGGCACCGACCGGTCGGGGGCGAGACCGCGGAGCACCACCGCGGCCAGCGCACTCCCGTCGTCGAGCGCATGGGCGTCGCCGGTGAGCTCGGCCGCCAGCCGGGTCCGCAGCCGTGGCGGGCAGGGCAGCGCCGCGCGCACCTCGACGGCCGCGTGGGCGAGGGCCAGAGGGTCCGACGCGCGGGTCAGCAGGCCGCCGGTCCGCACGGCGACGGCCCACGCCAGGTCTACGGCCGCCAGCACGGCCAGGGGCTCCTCCCGACGGGTCCGTTCGGCCTCGGGGTCGCGCAACGGTCCGGTCAGCCGTTCGACGAGCTCACGCAGCCCGAGGCCGGCGCGCGCCTGCAGGTCCGCGGACAGCTCGGCGAGCACGAGCGAGCCCGAGGCGGGCAGCGGTGCGCCCAGCACCCCGCTGAGCGCGTGCCGGCTCTCCCGGGGCAGGCCCACCCCCACGCGGCTGGTCCGGTGCCCCTGCTCCAGGGGGCGGCGCAACGACCGCCACACCGGCATCAGCTCCGCGGTGGCCAGCCAGTCCGGGACGCTCACGAGGCGCCCTCGGTGCTCAGCACCTGCCCGTCCCAGACGTACCGGTACTGGGCGATCCCCCTCTCGGTCGGGGAGCGCAGCGCCTCGTAGACCGCCAGCGACGGGACGGTGCTGTGGTCGCCCCACAGCCGCTCGCTGGTGACGACGAAGTCGAGGTCGAGGTCCACGAGCAGCCCGAACAGCAACGGGTGCGTCCGGACGTCGATCTTGGGGAACGCGTCGTCCAGCAGCACGAGCCGCGGCGCCGTGGGCGAGGCGCCGGCGATGGAGGTGAAGTGCGCCGCGGCCGCCGCGAACAGCGGCAGGTAGCAGACGACCTTCTGCTCCCCCTGCGACAGCGCGGTCCGCTTGGTGAGCGTGGTCCACCCGGTCACCTCCGGGCGCGACAGCCGGATCCGGAACGCGGACCAGCGGCGGTAGTCCAGGGCCCGGGCGAGGTGATCGGCGTAGCCACGCTCGGGATCGGCCGCGCGCTGCACCTCGATCAGGGCGCTGAGGGCGTCGCGCAGGCGGGCCCGCTCCTCCGCCAGCAGCGCGCCGAGCGGGCGGCCGACCAGCTCCAGCACGGCTCGGACGTCGGGGCCGGCGTCGTCGCGCACGTCCCAGTCCAGGCGCACCCGGATGCCCTGCGAGGTGCGGACCCCCGCGAGCAGGTCGTTCATGCCACGGACGAGGTCCTGCGCCTCCAGCCGGCGGGCCCGCAGGCCGTCGCCCAGCTCACCGAGCAGGTGCTGCTCGAAGATGGTCCGCTCCCGGTCGGTGAGCAGGCCGCGCTCCCGCTGCACCACCTCGACGAGACGGTCGGCCACCTGCCCGATCGGCAGCTCGGTGCCGGTGGGGTCCCGGGCCAGCAGCGCGAGCGCCCCACCGACCGGTACGACCCGGGGTTCGTGGTCGGCGGCCGGCCCGGCCAGCAGGTCGCGCATCTCGGCGTGGACCGCGTTGCTGTCGCTGCTCCGGGGCAGGTCCAGCAACGCCCATGAGCGCACCACCTCCAGGGTGGAGCCGGGCAGGTCGTCGACGTCGGACAGGTTCAGGTCGGGCCGCTGCCGCTGGGGCTCGTCCCCGACGGCGGCCGCCAGCAGCCCCGGGACGGTGAGCAGGGAGCGGAGGTCGTGGGCCCGGGACTCCAGCGTCGGTCGGTGCTCCTCGACCCGTCGGACCGCGTCGTCACGGGCGCCGCGGGTCGCGCCGAGCTCCTCGCGCAGGCGCCCGAGCCGCGCGGTCGCTCCCGAGAGCTCTGCGGTGGTGCGGACGACGGCGTCACGGGCGACGTCGAGCCGGCGCTGCAGCTCCTGCACCTCGGCTCCCAGGGTGTCGAGCAGCTCGGCGTGCTCCTGCCGCGCCGCCTCGGCCCGCTGCCGGGCGGCTGCTGCCTCGTGGCTCGCCTGCTCGGCCAGCGCCACGTCGGCCTCGGCCCGCTCGACCTCCTGCTCGAGCCGGCTCGCCTCGACGACGACCCGACGGGCGTCGCGGTCCAGGCCCTCCACGCGGTCGTGCAGGCGCGACAGCTCGGTACGGCGCGACTCCAGGGCAGCCACCTGCTCCGGGACACCGTGCTCG
>JBBSKO010000285.1:0-2939 GCA_038256225.1 Propionibacteriales bacterium
GCGGTCCGGACCACCTTCCGCAACTGGGACCACCCGATCCGCCGGCAGGTCTTCTCCGGCTTCCGCACCGCGCGCGACGCCTGAGGCCACGGACAGCCGATGTGTCGTCACCTGGCCTGGCGCGGCGAGCCGCGCTCCCTGCACGACCTCGTCCTCGCTCCCCCGCACTCGCTGGCGACCCAGTCGTGGGCGCCGCGGCGGCAGCGGCACGGCACCGTCAACGTCGACGGGTTCGGGGTCGGCTGGTGGGTGCCGGACCGTCCGGAGCCGGTGCGCTACCGGCGCGCGCAGCCGATCTGGACCGACGCCTCCTTCGCCTCCCTGGCACCGACCGTCTCCGCCACGTCGGTCGTCGCGGCCGTACGCTCCGCGACGCCCGGCACGGCGCCCGACGAGGGCGCGGCCGCTCCCTTCACCCACGGGCCGTGGCTGGTCAGCCACAACGGCCGCCTCGGCGACTGGGCCGCGGCCCGCGCGGGCCTGGGCCCCCGGTCAGCCGACGTGCCCGACACTCGCGCCGGCGTCGACTCCGCCCTGCTGGTCGGGCTGGCCCTGGCCCGGTGGCTCGACGGGACGCCGCTGGCCGAGGGGCTGGCCGCGGCCACCCACGACCTGCTCGCCCACGGCGGCGGGCGGCTGACCACGCTGGCGGGTGACGGTGCGAGCATCACCGGGGTCGTCCGCGGCGAGCCGATGTGGACCCTGGCCACCGGGACCGGCGTCCTGGTCGCCTCCGAGCCGCACGACGACGACCGCGGCTGGACCGAGGTCCCCGACGACCACGTCCTGCTCGTGGACGACGACGGCCTCCACCTGCACCCCCTCTGACCCTGCCCACCGACCCTGCCTCCCCACCGACCCTGCCTGCCCCGCCCCACCCGCGCAGCGCCCCGCTGCACCCCATGAAGGAGTGGCCGTGCCCACCATCGACCGACACCTGACGCCCGAGGACCTCGCCGCGACCATGCGCGAGGACGTACGCCGAGGGCTGACCGCCTCGCCCAAGGTCCTGGCGCCCAAGTACTTCTACGACGGCCGCGGCAGCGAGCTGTTCGAGGAGATCACCCGGCTCCCGGAGTACTACCCGACCCGCGCGGAGCGCGAGATCCTCCACACCCGCGCCGCCGAGATCGCCGACCTGACCAAGGCCCGCACGCTCGTCGAGCTGGGTTCGGGGTCCTCGGAGAAGACCCACCTGCTGCTCGGGGCGCTGCGCGACGTCGGGTCGCTGGAGCGGTACGTGCCGGTCGACGTCAGCGCGGACGCCGTCGAGTGGGCGATGCCCGGGCTGGTGGAGGCCTACCCCGGGGTCGAGGTCCACGGCGTGGTGGCCGACTTCGAGCGGCACCTGCACCTGCTGCCGACCGAGGGGCCCCGGTTGGTGGCCTTCCTGGGCGGGACGGTCGGCAACTTCGAGCCCGACCAGCGCGCCGCCTTCCTCGCCGCCGTGGCCGCCACGATGACGCCCGGCGACGCGCTCCTGCTGGGCACCGACCTGGTCAAGGACCCCGCCCGGCTGGTCGCGGCGTACGACGACGCCGCCGGCGTCACCGCGGACTTCGACCTCAACGTGCTGCGGGTGATGAACGCCTCCCTGGGCGCGGACTTCGACGTCGACGCCTTCGAGCACCTGTCGGTGTGGAACGCCGAGGACGAGTGGATCGAGATGCGGCTGCGGTCGCGGCGTGACCAGCGGGTGCGTCTGGAGGCGCTGGACCTGCAGGTCGACTTCGCCGCGGGCGAGGAGGTGCGGACCGAGATCTCGGCCAAGTTCCGCCAGGACCGGGTCGAGGCGGAGCTCGAGGCCGCCGGGCTGCGCCCGACCGCGTTCTGGACCGACGAGGCCGGCGATTACGCCCTCTCCCTGGGCACCGTCTGATCTGACAGGGTTGCTCCCCATGACCAGCAGCGACACGACGCGCCCCGACCCGGGGCACCTGGCCCACCTCCCGCTCGGGGTCGACATCGGCGGCACGGGGATGAAGGCCGCGCCCGTCGACCTCGGGGCGGGCGACTTCGCCGCCGAGCGGGTGCGCGAGCGGACCCCGCAGCCGGCGACGCCGCAGGCCGTGGCCGACGCCCTGGCCCGGGTGGTCTCGACGTTCCCCGTCTCGGACGCCCCGGTCGGGGTGACCATGCCGGGGATCGTGCGCCACGGCGTGGTCGGCTCCGCGGCCAACATCGACGCGGCCTGGGTCGGCACCGACGCGGACGCGCTCTTCACCCGCACCCTGGGACGCGCGGTGCACGTCGTCAACGACGCGGACGCCGCGGGCCTGGCCGAGGCGACCTACGGCGCGGCCCGCGGTCGCCGCGGCCTGGTCCTGGTCACCACCCTCGGCACCGGGATCGGCTCCGCGCTGGTCCACGACGGACAGCTGGTGCCGAACTCCGAGCTGGGACACCTCGAGCTCGACGGGCACGTCGCCGAGCAGCGTGCGGCCAACTCCGCCCGGGAGCGCGAGGAGCTGACGATGGTCGCCTGGGCCGAGCGCCTGACCCGGTTCTACCGGCACCTCGAGCGGTTGTTCTCCCCCGACCTGTTCGTGGTGGGCGGGGGTGTCAGCAAGAAGGCCGACGAGTTCCTGCCGCTGCTCGCGATCGGCACCGAGATCGTGCCGGCCACGCTGCGCAACAAGGCCGGCATCGTCGGGGCGGCCCTGGAGGCCGACCGCGCGGCCCACCGCTGACGCGTCCGGCCGTCCCCGCCCGGGACGTCATACGGACTGAGCAGACGTCTCCCCTGTGAAGTCTCAGGACTTCGCTGACGGTTTATGTCTCGGGACATCGCTGACACCTGAACCGGTCATCGCCACGATCAGGGATGGCCAGAGATGGAGTCGCGGTGGACGCGAAGCTCGCAGCAGCAGTGGCCGCCTACGTGGCCGCACCCCGGAAACAGAACGTCGCAGCGCTCTGCAGGGACCTGGGCATCAGCC
>JBBSKO010000286.1:0-2845 GCA_038256225.1 Propionibacteriales bacterium
CCAGAGCACCCCGATCGCGGCGAGGGCCAGCGCCTCGCGGGTGGTGGGCCGCACCAGCGCCCGGCCCGTGCGCCGCCGGGTCACCGCCACCACCACGCCCAGCGTCAGCGAACCCACCAGCAGCCGCCCCAGCGACAGCGCACCGGGGGAGAAGTCGCGACCGAGGTGCCGGATCGCGACGAACGCCGAGGCCCACAGGACCAGGGTGCAGCCGACCGCGGCGAGCGGCAGCCAGGAGGGGGCGGGGCGGGACACGTCCGGAGCGTAGGACCCGCCGCCGACACCCAGCCGGCGGGTCCCGGACGCGGCATTCGCGGCGCGGGCGGCCCGCCCCACCTGTCCCACCTGACCCAGGAATCCCCGCTCAGGCGGGGATTCCCAGCGTTCGCGCGCCATGCATGGCACCACAAGTCCGGGAATACCCGCTCGAGCGGGGATTCCAGGGGCGGATGTGGCCAGTGGGACGGCTCAGCCGAGCGCGGCGGCCTCGCCCGCGAGCCTCGCGACCCGCTCCCAGTCGCCCTGCTCCAGCGCGTCCTGAGGGGTCAGCCAGGACCCGCCGACGCAGCCCACGTTCGGCAGCGCGAGGTACGTCGGGGCGCTCGCGGCGGTGATCCCGCCGGTCGGGCAGAACCGGGCCGCGGGGACCGGGGCGGAGACGGCCTTGAGCCAGGGGGCGCCGCCGGAGGCCTCGGCGGGGAAGAACTTCATCTCCGTCACCCCGGCCTCGAGCACCGCCAGCACCTCGGAGACCGAGGACGTGCCGGGCAGGAACGGCAGGCCGGTGCCGAGCATCGCGTCGAGCAGACGGGGCGTGGCGCCGGGGGACACCAGGAACTGCGAGCCCGCCGCGAGGGCCGCCTCGGCCTGGGCCGGGGTGCAGACGGTGCCGGCGCCGACCAGGATCTCGGGCACCTCGTCGGCGATCGCGCGGATCGCCTCGAGCGCGACCGGGGTGCGCAGGGTCAGCTCGATCACGGGCAGGCCGCCGGCCACCAGGGCGCGGGCCAGCGGGACGGCGTGGGCGACGTCGTCGACGACGACGACCGGCACGACGGGTGCCACCGACAGCAGCGACACGGGCGGCAGCGGCGCGGGCGTACGGGTCTCAGACGTGCTGGTCAACGCGGACCTCCTGGAGGGTCGGGGTGGCGTCGACGGCGGCGAAGACGCTGGCGCCCTCGTCGGCCGGTCCGACGGTGGCGCGGAAGGCGGCGAAGAGCTCGCGGCCGGTGCCGGCCCACTCCTCGCCCTGGGGCGGGCGGCCGGTGGACTCGCGGGCGTCGAAGTCGTCGTCGGTGGCGATGACCAGCGTGCCGGCCTCGGCGTCGAGGGTGACCAGGTCGCCGTCGCGCACGCGGGCCAGCGGGCCGCCGAGGGCGGCCTCGGGCGTGACGTGGATGGCGGCCGGGACCTTGCCGGACGCGCCCGACATGCGGCCGTCGGTGACGATCGCGACCCGCTGACCGCGGTCCTGGAGGACCCCGAGGGCGGGGGTGAGCTTGTGCAGCTCGGGCATCCCGTTGGAGGCGGGGCCCTGGTAGCGCACGACCGCGACGAGGTCGCGTCCGTCGAGCCGGCCCTCGTCGAAGGCCGTGAGCAGGTCGTCCTGGTGGTCGAAGACCATCGCCGGCGCGGTGACCACGCGGTGCTCCTCGGCGACGGCGGAGACCTTGACGACCGCGCGGCCCAGCGGCCCGCGCAGCATCCGCAGCCCGCCGTCGGGGCTGAACGGGGCCTCGACCGGGCGCAGCACGTCGGTGTCGAGCGAGGCGGTCGCGCCCTCGCGCCAGGCCAGGGTGCCGTCGGCGCCCAGCACCGGCTCGCAGGTGTAGCGGGCCAGCCCACGGCCGACGACCGTCTCGACGTCCTCGTGCAGCAGGCCCGACTCCAGCAGGGTCCGGACCAGGAAGCCGATGCCGCCGGCGGCGTGGAAGTGGTTCACGTCGGCGGAGCCGTTGGGGTACATCCGGCTCAGCAGCGGCACGACCGCCGACAGGTCCGAGAAGTCGTCCCACGTCAGCGCGATGCCGGCAGCGCGGGCGACCGCGACGAGGTGCATCGTGTGGTTGGTGGAGCCGCCGCTGGCCAGCAGCGCGACGCAGGCGTTGACCACGGCCTTCTCGTCGACCAGCTCGCCGATCGGGGTGGGGGCGGCGTCCTGCTTGGCCGCGCCCTGGACCGACAGCGCCACGGCGCGGGCGGCGGCGGCACGGGTCAGCGGCTCGCGCAGCGGCGAGTCGGGGTTCTCGAAGGAGGACCCGGGCAGGTGCAGCCCGAGGACCTCCATCAGCAGCTGGTTGGAGTTCGCGGTGCCGTAGAAGGTGCAGGTCCCGCGGGAGTGGTACGACGCGGACTCGGCCTCGAGCAGCTCCTCGCGCCCGACCAGCCCCTCGGCGTACCGCTGGCGGACCGCGGCCTTCTCCTTGTTCGGCAGGCCCGAGGTCATCGGCCCGGCCGGCACGAACACCGTCGGCAGGTGACCGAAGGACAGTGCGCCGATCAGCAGGCCGGGGGTGATCTTGTCGCAGACGCCGAGCATCAGCGCGGCGTCGAACATGTCGTGCGACAGCGCGATCGCCGTCGACATCGCGATCACGTCGCGGCTGTAGAGCGAGAGCTGCATGCCGTCGCGGCCCTGGGTGATCCCGTCGCACATGGCGGGCACGCCGCCGGCGACCTGGGCGATCCCCCCGGCGCGGATGACGGCCTCCTTGAGCACCGGCGGGTACGTCCCGTACGGCTGGTGCGCGGAGAGCATGTCGTTGTAGGAGGTCACCACGGCCACGTTCGGCTTGGTGCGCCCGCGCAGCCCGGACTTCTCCCGGGGCTCGGCGGCGGCGAA
>JBBSKO010000287.1:0-2841 GCA_038256225.1 Propionibacteriales bacterium
CCGAGAACCCGAACGGCGGCGCGGAGTGGGAGTACCTGGGCGCCAACGTCCGCTACAAGGACACCGGGACCCCGGCCCTGGACGCGACCTGGATCCAGGACTTCGACGGCACCGAGATCGGCTTCGTCGGCGCGGTCACCGAGGACCTCCCGTCCCTGGTCTCCCCGACCGGCATCGAGCAGCTCGAGATCACCGACGTGGTCGAGGAGACCAACGCGGCCGCGGCCGACCTCAGGGCCGAGGGCGCCGACGTCGTCGTGCTCCTCGTCCACGAGGGCGCGCCCGGCACCGACTGCACCACCTTCGACGACGACCCGGCCTCCAAGTGGGGCAGCATCGTGACCGGCGTGAACGACGACGTCGACGCGATCGTCTCCGGCCACACGCACCTCGCCTACGACTGCTCCCTGCCCGTGGAGGGCTGGGCCGACCGCGAGGTCACCGAGCGTCCGGTCGTCTCCGCCGGCCAGTACGGCACCAACCTGAACCGGATCCGGTTCGAGGTCGACTCGTTCACCGGGCGGCTGCTGGACGTCGAGCAGGACCTCCTGCCCCTCGCCGGCAACTACCCGGCCGACCCGGCCGTGACCAGGATCGTCGACGCGGCCGTCGCCGAGGCCAAGGTCCTCGGCGCCGAGCAGCTGGGCGACATCGCCGGCACCTTCAGCCGGGCCAAGCTGGAGAACGGCACCACCGAGAGCCGCGGTGGCGAGTCCACCCTGGGCAACCTGGTCGCCGAGATCCAGCAGTGGGCGACCGAGGCCGAGAACCGGGGTGGCGCGCAGGTCGCGTTCATGAACCCCGGCGGTCTGCGGGCCGACCTCACCGGTCTGGTCGAGCAGGGCACGCCCCGTCCGGTCACCTACGAGCAGGCCGCCACCGTGCAGCCGTTCGCGAACACGCTGGTCAACCAGCAGATGACCGGCGAGCAGATCAAGGCGGCCCTCGAGCAGCAGTGGCAGCCCGACGGCGCGTCGCGGCCGTTCCTGAAGCTGGGCATCTCGGAGGGGTTCACCTACACGTACGACCCCGAGGCCCCTCGTGGTGAGCACGTCCTCGACATGCGCCTGGACGGCGAGCCCGTCGACCTGGCCACGTCGTACTCGGTCACGGTGAACTCCTTCCTCGCCGGCGGCGGTGACGACTTCGCGGCCTTCCGTGAGGCGGCCGCGACCGGCAGCCCGCAGGACACCGGCGTGACCGACCTGCAGGCCACCGTGGACTTCCTCGAGGAGTTCGCCTCCGAGGAGCCCCTCCCGGTCGACTACTCCCAGCGCGCGGTCGGCACCCAGCTGTCCGCCGAGGAGGTCGCCCCGGGCGACACGCTGACCCTCGACCTGTCGTCGCTGTCGATGAGCGGCCAGGGCGACGTGACCGACGACGAGGTGACGGTGCTGCTCGACGGCACCGAGCTGGCCACCGCGCCGGTCACCACGCAGCTGCAGACTGAGCTGCCCGGCTTCGACGAGGCCGGCACCGCCACCGCGGAGGTGACCCTGCCCGACACCGTCGAGGCCGGTGCCGCCGAGCTGACGGTCGTCGGGGAGCAGACGGGCACCGAGGTGGTCGTCCCCGTGCAGGTCACCGGTGACGGCGCCGAGCCGGGCGAGCCGGCCACGCCGACCATCACGGTCGACCACCGGCCGAAGCCCGTCATCGCCGGTCAGACGCGGGCCCGCCTGCTCGTCGACGTGACCGCCGAGGGTGCCGAGGCCAGCGGCCAGGTCCGGGTCAAGGTCAAGGGCCGCACCGCGCGCCTGGTCGACCTCGACGAGGCCGGCAGCGCCGTGACCCGACTGGGCCGCTTCGCCCAGACGGGCCCCAAGACGGTGCGGGTGGTCTACCTCGGGGACGAGGACGTCGCCCGCGACGTCGTCGTGCACACCGTGCGGGTGCGCCGCTAGACCGGCACCGCACCACGGAGCAACCAGCAGGGGGTCGGCGTCCGCGCCGGCCCCCTGTGGGCGTCCGGCGCGGCTCTCCCGGGTCCGGGGGGTGAGCCGGGCGAGCAGGAAGAACGGGGGACCTTGTAGCGTTGAGACCCACGAGCCGGTCACCGCAGCCCAGCCCGCCGACGATCCGAGGGAGAACGCCATGGTCCTGTTCCGACGCTTCCTCGGGGACGTCCTGCGTGGCCACCGGGTCGACCAGGGCCTGACCCTGCGTCAGCTCTCGCAGGAGGCCCGGGTCAGCCTGGGCTACATCTCCGAGATCGAGCGTGGGCAGAAGGAGGCGTCCTCCGAGCTGCTGGCCTCGCTCTGCGGCGCGCTGGACCTGCCGCTCTCCGACGTCCTGCGCGACGTCTCGGACGCGATCGTGCTCGAGGAGGCCGCCACCCGGCCCGTGCCGCTGCCGGTCACCGTCAAGGTCCCGGTCCGCGTCCCCGCCCCGGGCGCCGCGACCGACGTGGTCGCCTCCGCCGCCTGACGCCGAGATGACGCTCGCGGACAGCCGAGATGACGCTTGCGGCGCGCCGAGATGACGGTTGCGGCGCGAGCGCTGCCTGCCGGCGTCCCTCCTGGCGTCACCGGTCCAGCCAGGGGAACCCGGTGCCGTACCCCTCGTCGCTGCGGATGACGGTTGCGCACTCCGAGCCGACGACCGTGACCGCGCGGCGGGTGCCGGTCCGGTCCTCGACGACGGCGGTGGAGGTCGGTCCGGGACAGCCCGCGCAGTCGACGAGGCCGCCGGCGATCGCGTGCAGACCGATCCGGACGCGTTCGGCCTCCTCGCCGGTGAGACCCCGTACGTCGGGCGCGGTGTCCTCGGCGCCGGGCGGCCAGGTGCAGAGGATGCCCCGGACGGCCGGCAGCGGCATGGTCATCGGCCCGCGCCGGCCGA
>JBBSKO010000288.1:0-2830 GCA_038256225.1 Propionibacteriales bacterium
CGGTCGCGGTGCACCCCGGTGTAGGCCTGCGGGAAGTCGAGGTCGCTGCCGCCCTGCTCGAGCCCGGCCAGCATCGCCGCCGACAGCTCCCGGGCGGCGTCGCCGGAGAGCACGTCGACGCGCCACGGCTGGGTGTTGCACCACGACGGGGTGCGCCGGGCCGCCTCGAGCAGGCGCTCCAGGGTGGCGTCGTCGACCGGTTCGGGCAGGTACCCCCGGCAGCTCCACCGCTCTGCCAGGACCCGCTCGAGGACCTCGATGTCGCCGGTCGTGCCAGGCCGGGCGTCGGGCCGGGCGTCGGGCCGGGCGTCGGGCCGGTCGTCGTGGAGGTCGTCGGTCATGCGGACGAGTCTGCCAGGACGGTGACAGCGTCGGTGTCACGGTGCCGAGATGACGCTTCCGGACAGCCGAGATGACGCTCGCGGCGCCTCGAGATGACGATTCCGGCGCAGCTGCCGGTGTCAGGGCGTACGGGGGCGGACCGAGGCGACGTCGTCCACGATCAGGACGATGGTGCGCAGCGAGACCAGCAGGTCGCCGTAGACCGGCCAGAGCAGCCCGGGGAGGTCCTCGCGAGAGAGGTCCCGGACGAGGTCGTCGATGCGCGGCGGGAGGTCCTTCATGCCGGCGTCCGGGTCCGCCATCCGGATCCCGACCTCCCGCAGCAGGGCGAGCCACGGGTCGCGGAACCGGGGGTCCCACTGCGCGGCGTCGGAGACCGAGTCGCCCACCGTCCGGGCGATGGACCGGGTCTGGGCCACCCCCTCCTCGAGCCGGTGCATCACGGACTCGTCGCGGTCGTTGTCACCGGCAGCGCTGGACCGGCGACGACGCATGTTCCACCGCTGGCTCTCCCGCGAGTGCCGGAGCAGGTCCTCGCCGCGGTCGAGGTCCGCGTCGATCTCCCGGGTCTCGGCGATCCAGGCCAGAGCGTGCTCGTCGCTGGCCGGCCGGGACAGGTCGTCGGCGATGCGGCGCAGGAGGTCGCCCAGCCGGCGGTTGACCCGGTCGAGCTGCTGCTCGGTGAGACGGTCGTCCAGCGGTGGGACGACGAGCAGGTTGACCGCCACCCCGACCGCGACCCCGAGCAACGTGTCGGCGAAGCGGTGCAGGAGCAGGACCGACTCCTCCCCGGTGCCGCTGGTCAGCACGAAGAGGGCCGTCGTGGCGACGGTGACGCCCTCGGCCCTGATGGCTGTCAGGCGCGCCAGCAGCAGTCCCACCAGCACGGCGACACCGAGGCTCAGCACCCCGGACCCGAGGGACACGACGGCGAGGAAGCTGACGATGATGCCGAGGAAGGTGGCCGCGACGGTCTGCCCGCCGCGCTGCGCCGACCCACGCACGGTGGCGTGCACGGTGAGCAGGGCGGCCCACGGCGCGAGGAACGGCTGCTCCAGGTCGAGCACGGCCGTGGCCAGCAGCCACGCCGCGACGGTCGCGACCGTGGACTTGACCACCTGGAGCAGGTCCGTACGGACCTCGGGGCGCGCCAGCAGCGCCCGTACCCGGGACGGCCAGGTACGCGGTCGGGGTGCGGCGGGAGGGCCGGTGCGGGAGATGGTCAGGCCACGCCGGGCACGATGCGCATGTCGCGCTCGGCACCGCCGTCGAGGGCGGCCAGGGCCTCTTGGTACGCCGCGCCGTCGTGCGCGGCGACCGCGGCCTCGACCGAGGCGAACTCGATGACGACGCAGCGGGCGGCGACCCCCGCCTCGTACGTCCGCTCGGGCATGCCGCGGGCGATGAAGGTGCCGCCCGCGCCGGTCAGGGCGGGGCCGGCGAGCTCGGCGTAGGCGGCGAGCTTCTGCTCGTCGCGGACCTCGCGGTACAGGCTGATCCAGTAGGCGCTCATGGGGCCATGCTGCCGCAGCGTCGCCGCGGCCTAGGCTGCGGGCGTGCTGGGGACGAGACGTGACGGTCCGGTGTCGGTGCTCGAGCTGCAGCGGGAGGACCGGCGCAACGCCCTGGACCTCGCGCTGTGCCGGGCGATCGGGGAGACCGCGGCGGCCGAGGTGGACGCCGGGGCGCGGGTGCTGGTCCTCACCGGGCAGGGCTCGGCGTTCTGCGCCGGGGCCGACCTCGACGGCGTGTACGGCGGGGAGTTCCTCGAGGCGCTGTACGGGATGCTGCACGGCCTGACCCGGCTGCCCGTGCCGGTCGTGGCCGCGGTCAACGGCCCGGCCATCGGCGCGGGGACCCAGCTGGTCCTGGCCTGCGACCTGCGGGTGGCCGCACCGACCGCGCGGTTCGCCGTGCCGACGGCCCGCAACGGGATGGCGGTCGACGCGTGGACCATCCGTACCCTCGCCGCGACCGTCGGCGCCGGCGTGGCCAACCGGGTGATGCTCGGCGCGGAGACCCTCGACCACGGCGCGGCGCTCGCGGCCGGCCTGGTCGACCGCACCGGTGACCTCGACGACGCGCTGGCCTGGGCGCAGGAGGTGGCCGCGCTGGCGCCGCTGGCCCTGGCGCACAACAAGCTGGTGCTGCGCGGCGGCGCCGCCGAGGCGGTCGCGGAGAGCTTCGACGCGTGCTGGGCCAGTGACGACGTGCGCGAGGCGCTCGCGGCGCGCGCCGAGCGGCGTACGCCGGTCTTCCGCGGGCACTGAGCGCGCCGCGAGCGTCACCTCGACGCGCCGGAACCGTCATCTCGGCTGTCCGCGAGGGTCATCTCGGCTGTCGGGGCCGGCCGACCGTGCCTAGGGTCGGGGCCGTGGGCGGGCTGGAGCTGGTGGAGGACGCGGGCGGCGTGGTCGTGCGCCTCGACGGGCGCGACCAGTCCCACGTCGACCTCGACGACCCCCGGCGGCTGGTCTTCGACTACGTC
>JBBSKO010000289.1:0-2779 GCA_038256225.1 Propionibacteriales bacterium
CGGGGTCTCCTCACCCAGGAAGTACGGCTTGAACGGCACCATGCCGGCGTTGACGAACAGCAGCGTGGGGTCGGCCGCGAGCAGCGACGCCGAGGGGACCACCGTGTGTCCGGCGGCCTCGAAGTGGGCCGTGAAGGCGGCGCGGATCGCGGCGGTGTCCATCGGGGTTCAGTCCTCCTGCTCGGGGTGCTGCTCGGGGTGGTCCTGGGTCGGGCCGGCGGCGGGTGCGGCCAGCTCGGGTCGGGAGGTGCTGCTGCGCAGCGTGCGGTCGTGCATCTGCTCGCGCAGCTCGTCCTCGCGCTCGGCCTTGCCCGCGGCGACCTCGGCGCCCAGCATCCGGGCCCCCAGGACCGCGGCGTTGACCCGGTCACGCAGGCCGTCGGCGGTCAGTGCCTCGGCAGCGCGGCGCCCGCGGACCATCCCGTAGATCCCGGCGCCGGCCCCGGCCACGAACCAGAGCCCGCGGCTCATGCCGCGCTGCCCTCGTCGAGACGCGGGTCCTCGGAGGCCACCTCGGCGCGACGGCGCGCCTCCCAGTCCCGGCGGGCGGCGCGCAGGTCGGCGCGGCGCTGCTTGCGGGCACGCTTCACGTCGCGCTTCATCTCCAGGCGGACCCGGTGGCGCACCTCGGGCGTCATCGCCCGCCGTACGCCGGCGGCCAGGGACGCCGCCTGCACGACGGACTCGCGCAGGACGAGGTCCGCGAAGAGGGGCGGTGCGACCGTACGGGCGGGCGCGGGCGGTCTCGAGACGCTCGCTGGCGCTCGCTCCTCGACCTCCGGGGGGTCGTCGCCGATCCGGGTGATCACGTAGTCGGCCCGGCTGTCGGCCCGACTGTCGGACCGGGGGGCAGGGACGGTCGGGGCCCGCTGCTGCTGCTCGAGCACGGCCAGCACGTCGCGCAGGGCGCCCACCTCGGCGGCCGTGGCGGCCAGCCGCCGCCCGTTCCGCCCGACCCACACCGCGAGGAGGAGGACCGCGCCGAGCAGGACCAGCCCGACCACGACCGGCAGCAGGACTGCCCAGGCGGGGAGGGTCCACTGCTGCGTCATGGGTCACGACCCTACCTGGCACGGACGGGGGTGACCGGCCGCTACCCCTGCCCCCGGATCAGCCGGCGCACCCGCTCCCACCGCTCGCGCACGGCGCCCTCCGCCCCGAGCCGGGTCGGCTGGTAGTACGTCGCGTGGGCGACCACGTCGGGGGCGTACTGCTGCTCGGCCACGCCGTACGGGGCGTCGTGGCTGTAGACGTAGCCCTTGCCGTGGCCCAGGTCCTTCGCGCCCCCGTAGTGGGCGTCGCGCAGGTGGGAGGGCACCGGGCCGACCTTGCCCGCGCGCACGTCGGCCGACGCGGCCGTGATCGCGGTGGTCACCGCGTTCGACTTCGGGGCGACGGCCAGCGCGATCGTGGCCTGGGCCAGGGTGAGGCGGCCCTCCGGCATCCCGATCAGGGCGACGGCCTGGGCCGCGGCCACGGCGGTCGTCAGCGCGGTCGGGTCGGCCAGCCCGATGTCCTCGCTGGCCAGGATGATCAGGCGCCGGGCGATGAAGCGCGGGTCCTCCCCGGCCTCCATCATCCGGGCCAGGTAGTGCAGCGCCGCGTCGGCGTCGGAGCCGCGCACGGACTTGATGAAGGCGCTGGTCACGTCGTAGTGCTGGTCGCCCTGCCGGTCGTAGCGCACCGCCGCCTGGTCGACGGCGAGCTCGGCGGTGGCCAGGTCGACCACGTCGCTGCGCTGGGAGGCCGCGGCCCCGGCGGCGGCCTCGAGGTAGGTCAGCGAGCGGCGCGCGTCTCCACCGGCGAGGCGGACCAGGTGGTCCAGGGCGTCCTCGTCGACGGTGACCGCCCCGGCCAGGCCGCGCTCGTCGGCGACCGCGGCGAGCAGCACCCGGCGCACGTCGTCGTCGGTCAGCGACTCCAGGCGCAGCAGCAGGCTGCGCGAGAGCAGGGGGGAGATGACGGAGAAGAACGGGTTCTCGGTGGTGGCCGCGACCAGCGTGACCCACCGGTTCTCCACCCCGGGCAGCAGCGCGTCCTGCTGGGCCTTGCTGAAGCGGTGCACCTCGTCGACGAACAGCACCGTCTCGCGCGACTCGGTGACCAGCCGCCGCCGGGCCGCGTCGATGGCCGCGCGGACCTCCTTCACCCCGGCCGAGACCGCGGAGACCTCGACGAACACCCGGTCGGTCTGCATCGAGACGATCGAGGCGATCGTCGTCTTGCCGGTGCCCGGCGGGCCCCACAGCAGCAGGGACATGGACTGGTCGCCCTCGACCAGCCGGCGCAGCGGCGACCCCGGCGCCTGGAGCTGCTCCTGGCCGACCAGCTCCTCGAGCCGGCGGGGTCGCATCCGCACCGCCAGCGGCGCGGAGGCGTGGTCGTTGCCGGCCAGGCTCCCGCCCCCGACCGGCGCGGTCGGGGTGCGGGCGTGCGCCGGCGCCCCGCCCTGCGGGGCAGGCGGGGCCGCCGGAGACGCGAAGAGGCCGTCGGGGTCGTCGCCGGGGTCGTCCACGGGGGACGAGGCTACGCGCCCGGGCGGGGGGTGCTGCTGATGGTGCGGGCCTGCAGGTCGTACCACGTGGGCCCGAAGCCGGGCCGGTCGTCGACGTCGGCCGGGGTGGCCCCGGGGTCGGGGGCGCCGGCGTCGTCGGTGCCGAGCAGCCGCGCGGTCACCGGACGGTCCGGAGCCTTGCCGAGCTCCCCGGGGAAGTGGCAGGCGACCTTGTGCGTCGGGCCGATCTGCAGCAGCGGCGGCTCGACGCGGGCGCAGATGTCC
>JBBSKO010000290.1:0-2769 GCA_038256225.1 Propionibacteriales bacterium
CAGGAGCATCCCGTCGGGAGCCAGCCACCGGGCGGCCCCGGCGACCACGCGCCGCTGCACGTCGAGGCCGTCGACCCCGCCGTCGAGGGCACGGCGCTGCTCGTGCAGCCGGGCCTCCGGGGGCATCAGCGCGACGGCGGCGGTCGGGACGTGCGGCGCGTTGGCGAGCAGCACCGCGACCCGTCCCTCCAGCGCCGGCGGCAGGGCGTCGTAGAGGTCGCCCTCCCGGACTCGCTCAGGCGCCAGGACCTGTCGCGCGCAGCGGACCGCGGCGGGGTCGACGTCGACGGCCCAGACCTCGGCGTCCGGTCGGGCGGAGCCCACGGCCCCCCCGAGCGCGCCGGTGCCGCAGCCCAGGTCGACGACCACCGCGCCGGCCGGGCGCACTCCCAGCTCCTCGACGGCGAGCCGGACCAGCAGCGCACTGCGGGCGCGGGGGACGAAGACGCCGGGCTCGACGGGCACCCGGACACCGGCGAAGGCGGCCCAGCCGACGACGACCTCCAGCGGGACGCCGGCCTCGCGGCGGACCACCAGCGCCTCGAGGTGGGCCGGGTTCCGGGCCTCGTCGAGGAGCAGGGCGACCTCCTCCTCGGCCCACACGCAGCCCACGGCGCGCAGCCGGGCGGCCAGGCGGGCCGTGTCCGCGACGCTGGGGGCGGGGCTCACCGCGCCATGGTCGCAGGGACCGGTACGCCGGCCCCGTGGCGCCGCGTAGCCTCCGGCGGGTGACCAGCACCTCGACCTCCCGCGCCGTGTCCCCGGACTCCGGCGAGCACTGGACCGAGCCCGGCGCGTGGCCGGTCGCCGACGGGGTCCACCGGATCCCGCTGCCGCTGCCGCAGGACGGTCTGCGGGCGGTGAACGTCTACGCGGTCGAGAGCGAGGCCGGCCTGACGCTGGTCGACGGCGGGTGGTCGATCGTCGAGGCGCGCGAGCTGCTCGAGCGCTCGCTGGCCTCGATCGGGTACGCCTTCGCCGACGTGCGGCGCTTCCTGGTCACCCACGTGCACCGTGACCACTACACGCTGGCGCACGTGATCGGTCGGGAGGTCGGGGCCGAGGTGAGCCTCGGGATCGGCGACAAGCCGACGCTGGACCTGATGCACGCCACCGAGCCGCCGTTCACCGGGTCCAGCGACCTGCTGCGCGCCGCCGGTGCCGCGGACCTCGCGGACCGCTGGGGCCGGTCCAGTGCGAGCCCGACCCTGGACCTCGCGCACTGGGGCTACCCCGACCGCTGGCTCGAGGGCGACCACGACATCACCCTCGGCTCGCGCACGCTGGCCGCGGTGGAGACGCCCGGGCACACCCAGGGTCACGTCGTCTTCGCCGACCACGGCGGGGGGCTGCTGTTCGCCGGCGACCACGTGCTGCCCACGATCACGCCGTCGATCGGCTTCGAGCCGGTGCCGGTCGAGCAGCCGCTGCGCGACTTCATGGGGTCGCTGGCCAAGGTCCGGGCGATGCCCGACCTGCGGCTGCTCCCGGCGCACGGCCCGGTGGCGCCGTCGGTGCACGCCCGGGTCGACGAGCTGCTGGACCACCATGAGGAGCGCCTCGCCGCCTGCCGGCGTGCGCTGGTCGGCGCGGCTCCGGCGGGGCTGACGTCGTACGACGTGGCGGGCGTCCTGCCGTGGACCCGGCACGAGCACGCCCTGGCCGACCTCGACCTCTTCAACGCGGGGCTGGCGACGATGGAGACCAAGGCGCACCTCGAGCTGCTGGTCGCCCGCGGCGACGCGGTGCGCTCCGTGGTGGACGGGGCCGTGGTCTTCACCGCTGCCGGCTGAGGCTCCGCCGGGGTCACCGGTGGTCGTCCCGACACCCCGACCTGTGACTTTCACGCACCTGGTGCGTGAAACGGTCAGGTCGACGTGTCGATGGGTGATCTACCTCCACCCGGTGCGTGCAGATCACCCATCGACGCGCGCGCCCGCCTCAGCGTCCCTCGCGTCGCATCGGCAGGTGGGGGATGTCGTCCTCGAGGAACTCGGGGCCCGAGACGGTAAACCCGTGGGTGGCGTACCAGCGGGCGAGCGGCGACTGGGCGTGGAGGACGACGGCGCGGCCGCCGGTCTCGGCCAGCGCCGCCTGCATCAGCAGGTCCGCCAGCCCGCGTCCGCGGCCGGCGCGGGCCAGCACCACCCGCCCGATCCGGGCCTCGTCGCCGTCGTCGAGCACTCGCAGGTAGCCGAGCAGCACGTCGTCCTCGTGTAGCAGCACGTGCCGGGTGGTCGGCTCCCGGTCGCGCCCGTCGAGGTCGGGGTAGGGGCAGTCCTGCTCGATCACGAAGACGTCCTGCCGCAGCCGCCAGGCGTCGTACGCGGTCACGACGTCGAGGTCCTCGAAGGACCGGACCTCGACCCGGACCCCCGTCACCGGACCATCTCCGCCACGGCCCGGGCGGCCGCCCGCGCCTCGGGGATCCCGGGCAGCAGCGGGTACACGTGGATGAGGTCCGGCCGTTCGACGTAGGTCATCGCCCACCGCGCCGCGGCGGCCCGGTCGGCGAGCAGCCGGCAGCCGGGGTGCAGCAGGTCGCGGGTGCCGCACAGCACCAGCGTCGGCGGCAGCCCGTCGAGGTCGCCCAGCGCGGGCGACAGCTCGGGGCGCGCCAGCTCGGCCGGGTCGTCGGAGCCGGCCCACCAGGAGGCGTAGAGCCGGAGCTTCGACAGGTGCAGCCAGGGGTCCGTGCCGTCGAGGGCGGCGGTCTGCGGCGTCGACTCGCTGAGGTCGACCCAGGGCGAGACGAGCACCATCCGCGAG
>JBBSKO010000291.1:0-2759 GCA_038256225.1 Propionibacteriales bacterium
AGGGTCGGGACGGTGACCTTGGTCAGGTCCTCGCGGAAGTCGGTGCGGGCGAAGGCGGCGATGCAGTCGACCAGCGCCTTGTCCTCGGCGTGGGACGCCATCGCGAGGGCGTCCTGACGGTCCTGCTCGGAGACCTTGATCTCCCCGTCGACGGAGAAGAAGCTCGTGGTGAAGCCGTCGAGGAAGCCCGCGCGGTCGTCCGAGGCGGCCTGCTGCATGCCGTCCACGTCGGCGTCGCCCAGGGCGCCGTCGACGTTGTCGTCGGTCGTGAGCAGGTACGGCGGCACGGCGGCGGCGAAGACGACGCTGCGCAGCCGCTCCTGGCCGTGGCGGCCGATGTAGCGGGCGATCTCGCCGCCACCCATCGAGAAGCCGACGAGGGTGACGTCGGTCAGGTCGAGCCCGTCGAGCAGCGCGGCGAGGTCGTCGGCGAAGTGGTCGTAGTCGTAGTCCTTGCCCGGCTTGTCGGACTGGCCGAACCCACGACGGTCGTAGGTGATGACGCGGTAGCCGGCCGCGGCGAACGCCGGCACCTGCTTGGCCCAGGAGTCGCCGTTCAGCGGCCAGCCGTGGATCAGGACGACGGGTCGGCCCTGGCCGGTCTCGTCGTAGTGCAGCTCGGTCGCGGACAGCAGCCCGGACTTCGAGGTGATGGTCGGCATGTCGGTTCCTCCTGGGTAGGTGGCTGCCCGACGACCGGACGGGCTGCCGGGCAGGTACTTCGTGCGCAACACGGTCGCACACGAAATATTCCGGCTCCCTCGGTACGCTGGTCTCATGGAGACCACCGCCGGCGGGCCCGACGCTGCTGCAGCCGACCCGGGGGTCGACGAGAGGTTGTGCGTGGCCCTGCACGCGGCGGCCCGCGCCATGGACGCGGTGTACCGGCCCCTGCTCGAGGACGTCGGGCTGACCTATCCCCAGTACCTCGTCATGTCGGTGCTGTGGCAGGACGGCCCGCAGCAGGTCGGCGCCCTGGCGCGTCGTCTCTCGCTCGAGTCGAGCACCATGTCGCCGCTGCTGAAGCGGCTCGAGATGCGTGGCCTGGTCGTCCGTCAGCGCGTCCCGGGCGACGAGAGGAAGGTGCTGGTGGGCGCGACGGTCGAGGGCGTACGGCTGCGGGACTCGACCAGCGGCGTCATCCCGCAGGTCTGCGCGGCGACCGGTCTGACGCGCGACGGGCAGGACGACCTGGTGGCCCGCCTGCAGGCCCTGGTGGTGTCCCTGACGGATTCCCGCGAGGCCAGCCCGAGGAGGGCGGCGCGGGGTGCGGCGGGGCCCGGTCCGCAGGACCTCGCCGACCCCGCGGTACCCCTGGAGCAGTCCTAGAGCCCGTGGGCGAGGATGGCGCCATGCCGGACCCCACGCCGACCCAGGCCCCCACGACGACCTGGTTCGCCTCGCCCGACGACGCGGTGGCCCGGCTGGGGGAGGTCGGCTACCTGGCCGACACCGCCACCGGGACGGTCGGCTTCCTGGCCGGTGCGCTGGAGAAGCCGCTGCTGGTCGAGGGCCCGGCCGGGGTCGGCAAGACCGAGCTGGCCAAGGCCGTGGCCCGGGCCGCGGGGGCCGACCTGGTGCGGCTGCAGTGCTACGAGGGCCTGGACGAGGCCCGCGCGCTGTACGAGTGGAACTACAAGAAGCAGCTGCTGCGCATCCAGTCCAGCAAGGACGACCAGGCGTGGTCGGACACGCACGACGACATCTTCACCGAGGAGTTCCTGCTGACGCGGCCGCTGCTGACCGCGATCCGGCGCGAGGAGCCGACGGTGCTGCTGATCGACGAGGTCGACAAGACCGACGTCGAGGTGGAGGGGCTGCTGCTCGAGGTGCTCTCGGACTTCGCCGTCACCATCCCCGAGCTCGGCACGGTCTCCGCGACCCGCCGCCCCTTCGTGGTGCTCACCTCCAACGCCAGCCGCGAGCTGTCCGAGGCGGTCAAGCGGCGCTGCCTCTACCTGCACCTGGACTATCCCGACGCCGAGCGGGAGCGGGAGATCGTCCTGAGCCAGGTGCCCGACCTCGAGGAGAAGGTGGCCGGCCAGCTCGTCGCCGCCGTCGGGCGGCTGCGCGAGCTGGAGCTGAAGAAGGCCCCGTCCATCGCCGAGTCCGTCGACTGGGCGCGCACCCTGGTGGCCCTCGAGATCGGTGACCTCGACGACGCGGCGATCGACCGCACCCTCGGCGCCGTCCTCAAGCACTCCTCCGACACCGACCGGGCCGTGCGCGAGCTGCGGCTGCGGGCCTGAGGCCATGACCTCCGGGTCCGGGCTGCTCACGCGCCACCTCTCGTTCCTGGAGGCGCTGCGCGGGGCCGGCCTGCCGGTCTCGCTGGCCGAGGACCTCGACGCCGTCGCCGCGCTCGGCGCGGTCGGGTGGCACGACCGGGAGACCGTACGGGCGACGTACGCGGCGACTCTCGTGAAGCGGCTGGGTCACCGCCCGACCTTCGACACGCTCTTCGACCTCTGGTTCCCCCGGATGATCGGCGGCGGGGTCGCCGAGCAGGAGCGCACCGCCGCCGGCGCGGAGGGGGCGGGTGCCGAGACCACCTCCCGCGACGGCGCCGCCGCCTTGGCCGACCTGCGCGAGCGGCTCGCCGCCGCGCTCACCTCGGCGGACGAGCAGGCCCTGGCCGCGCTGGCGGCCGAGGCGCTGGGCCGCTTCGGCGCGATGCCCGGTCGCGGGCCCGGGCTGTCGTCGTGGTCGGCCTACACCGCGCTGCAGCGGGTCTCCCCGGCCGACCTGGTCGGCCGGAT
>JBBSKO010000292.1:0-2740 GCA_038256225.1 Propionibacteriales bacterium
CGCCGTCACCAGGTGCGAGCGGACCTCCGGCGTGGTCTCGCGTACGGCGTGGATCGCGCGGCAGACCGGGCAGATCCGGCAGTCCTCGCCGCCCGTCGCGACGTGCAGGTCGGCGTCACGCAGGGCGCCCATCGCGTCGGCAGCCAGCGCGGCCAGCCCGTCCCCGCTCCACCGACCCCGCCCGGCACCCTCCTGCGGGCCCTGCTGCGGGCCCTGCTGCGGGCCCGGTGCCTGCTCGGCCCGGCCGGTGGCGAACATCTCGGAGAAGGCGTCGAACAGCTTCGCGGCCTCCTCGCCGACCGACCCGACGTCCTCGTACGGCCCGTCGGGCCCGTCCGCCTGGCCGGCGCTCACGGGGCCACCGCGCTCTCGGGGCCGGCCGGTCGTACGACCCCGGGGCGGGCGGCGGCGTCCGTCGCCTCGAACCGCACGCGCAGACCGCCCTCCTCGACCCCGGCCCCGCGGACCGTCATCCGGGCCAGGACACCGGGCAGCGCCAGCACCCGGCGGTAGGCGCCGACGGTGACGACGAGGTCGTCGCCGCTGCGGGCGAGGTCGACCTCGCCCGCGTCGGCGAACGGCAGCGCGAGGTGCAGGGTGGCCCCGCCGCTCCACCGCTCGACGCGGAACGGGGCCGCCGCGGTCACCGGACCGAGCGGGTCGCGCCCGGCGTACAGGTTGAAGGCGAGGTCACGGAGCGCGGCGACGCCGACCGGCTCGGCCGACGCGTAGCCCGCGCGCCACAGGGGCAGGCCCTCGAACGACGACTCCGCCTCGGCCAGCACCCCCTCCTGCGCGCGGACCCAGCCCTCGCGCCAGGCGTCGCCGGGACCGGCCGGGAAGACCCGGTTGGCCACGACACCGTCGACGCGGTAGCCGAAGAGCGACAGCGTCGTCCACGACCGGCGGGCCTCGGCCAGCACGACGGACTCGGGGGTGAGCACCAGGCGTACGGAGGCCTCGGGGCCGGTGAGCAGGGCGCGCACCTCGGCCAGCTCCAGCTGCAGCCGCTCGGCGGCGCCGGCGACCTCCGCGTCGGGGGCCGGCACGCCCGTGGCCCGGCTCAGCAGCGGCGCGAGGGCGCGCACGACGCGACGGTCGGCGGGCACCACCTTGCGGAGGTACCAGCCCAGGGCCTCGGGGAGCGCCAGTAGGCGCAGCGTCTCGGCGGTCGGCGCGCAGTCGACCACGACGGCGTCCCACTCCCCCGACAGCACCTGGCGGCGCAGCTCGAGCAGGGCCAGGACCTCCTCGGCGCCCGGTACGACGGTCAGCTCCTCGGCGGTGACCGGGTCGAGGCCGGCGAGGTGCAGCACGTCGAGCAGGTAGCGCTGGACGACCGACCAGGACTCCTCGAGCCCGCGCTGGGCGTCGACCTGCTGCACGTGAAGGTGGGGTGCGACCGGCGTCGGCTCCGGCCCGACCGGGACCCCGAAGGCGTCGGCGAGGGAGTGCGCGGCGTCGGTGGAGAGCACCAGGGTGCGACTGCCGCGGGCGGCCGTGAGCGCGGCGGTACCGGCGGCGACGGTGGACTTGCCCACGCCACCCTTGCCGGTGAACAGCACGACGCGCACGATCGGTCCTGACCCTGGTCCTGTGTCTGGGCTTCCGGCGCTCAGGCCAGCTGCTCGACGCGCTTCTTCAGACCCTTCAGCGCGGTGTCGATGAGGATCTTCTCGCCCTTGCGCTTCAGCATCCCGATCAGCGGGATCGAGACGTCCAGGGCGAGGCGGTAGGTGACCTCGGTGCCGCCGGGGACCTCGCGCAGGACGTAGGCGCCGTCGAGGGAGCGCAGCATCTTGCCCTCGACCAGGCTCCAGGAGACCTGGCGGTCGCCGTCCCAGGTGTAGGCCAGCGTGTACTCGTCCTTGATCGGAGAGACGTCGAGGACGAAGAAGACCCGGTCGGCGCGGCCGGCCGCGGGGCCGTCCCCGACCCGGTCGAGGACCTCGGCGCGCTTCATCCCGGTCGCCCAGGCGGGGTAGGACTCGAAGTCGGCGATGACGGCCATGACCTCGGCGGGCGTCGCGTCGACGACGAGGGACGACGTGGTCTGCTCCGCCATGCTCACACCCTTCCGATGCTGCGCGGGCACGCGGCCGCGACGAGGCGCGACCGGGGTGCCGGACGATCGGCGAGACTACCGGACGCCGCGGCCGCCCCACCGGATGGCGTCCCCCGGCCGAGAGCGCAGTAACCTGCCACGGCCCGCCACCCGGGCCGGCGCGAGACCAGCGAGACCAGCGAGGAGGAGCCGTGCGGGAGTACTCCACGCCCCGGACCACGCCTGCGCCGCTCACCGGCAGCCTCACCGACGACCTGCTGACCAACGCCGACCAGGCGCCGGCCGCGGTCGCCCTGCTGCGCCGCACCGCCGGTGCGACCGCCGGTGCCACCGCAGGCTTCAGCGCGGGCGGCGAGTGGGAGGAGCTCACCACGACCGGCCTCCGGGACGAGGTCGCCGCCGTCGCCCAGGGCTTGCTCGCCGCCGGCGTCCAGGCCGGTGACCGGGTCCTGCTCGCGGCCCGCACCCGGTGGGAGTGGACGGTCGTCGACTACGCACTGTGGTGGGTCGGGGCCGTCAGCGTCCCCCTCTACGACTCGGTCTCGGTCGACCAGCTGGCCCGGGTCCTCGCCGACGCGCCGGTGGTCGCCGCCGTGGTCGGCGACACCGCCGTCGCCGACCGGCTCCGCGAGGCCGCCGGCACGGCCGTCCCCCGCCACACCTGGGTCCTCGACG
>JBBSKO010000293.1:0-2739 GCA_038256225.1 Propionibacteriales bacterium
GCCGTGCCGATGCCGGCGTTGTTGACCAGCACGTCGACGCGGCCGAGCTGCTCCATCGCGGCGTCCACCATCGCCTGGCAGGAGTCCGGGTCGGAGACGTCGGTGGTCACGGTGACCGCTCGTCGCCCGGTCGCCTCGACCAGCGCTGCGGTGTCCTTGAGGCGGTCCGTGCGCCGGGCGCCCAGCACCACGTCGGCACCGGCCTCGGCCAGCGCCTGGGCGAAGGCCACGCCGAGCCCGCTCGAGGCGCCCGTCACCAGCGCCACCTTCCCGTCGAGCCGGAAGAGGTCGTTCACGGTCTGGGGCGCCTGCGGGGTGTCCTGGGTCGGTGTCATGCCCCAGATCGTAGGGGAGTGGCCTCCCCGCGCGGGTGGACCACGAAGGCGGTCACCGGGTGCGCCACGCGCAGGCCCGGGCCGGGCTGGGCGGAGCGTCGCAGGCGCGCCACCACGGCGGCGCGCGTCGTGTCGTCCAGCACCGTCTGGACGGTGAAGTCGAGCAGGGCTGGGTCGTCCCCGTCGCAGCCGTCGAGGTCGACCGTGGCGGCGAGGTCCGCGCGGGTCACCTCGACCGGCAGCGTGGCCAGGGCGGCCGCGACGGCGTCGCTCCAGGGCTGCGGCCCACCGGCCGCGGGCGGGGCGAGATCGGCGACCAGCTCGTTCAGCGCACCCAGCGGGGCGTGCAGCACCAGCAGCTCGCCGCCCGGGGCGAGCAGCCCGGCCGCCCGCCCGAGCGCCGCGCCGAGGTCGGGCACGTAGTAGAGCGAGTGCACGAACACCACCACGTCGAAGGACCCGCCCGGTTCCGTGGGGAGGGAGTCGAAGGTGCCGACGTGCCCGCGCACGGCCAGCTGGTCGCGGCCGAGCCCTTCCAGGCCGGCCACGAAGGAGGCCACGCCGGGGGAGTGCGGGTCCACACCGGTCCACGACCGCGCGGCGCCGGGGGCGGCCTCGGCACAGGCCCGTGCGGCCAGCGCGCGGTCCACGGTCCCGTCGCCGCAGCCCACCGAGAGCACGTCCAGACGGTCGGCCCCGGCCCGTCGCGAGAGCCGGTCGCCCAACCAGGCCACGATCATCGACCGCTGGTCCGAGCGGGCCTCGAAGAGGGCGTGCCCCCGGGCGTAGGTGTCCGGGTCGGGCGTCACGCGTGTCTCCTCGGGCTGTGCTGCCTGGCAGGTGGCCGCGTCGTCGTAGGCTGCACACGCAACCACGGCCGTCCTGCCCGAGGCACACCCGCCCCGTCCGTGGTCCGCCCCGCGGGCTGCTACAGCCCGACCACGACCCGACCAAGGAGCACCCGGTGACGTCGTCGCAGGACACCGCAGACCGCAGCCTCGCCCACTGGAGCGAGGCCGGCCGCACGGAGATGGAGGCCTTCTACGTGCTGGCCACCGCCGACTACCGCCGCCTCGCCGAGGCCGCCGACTGGCCCTCGCTGCTGGCCGGGCGCCGCAGCATCCTCGACGTGGCCTGCGGCAGCGGGAAGTTCCCGGTCGCGCTGACGACGTACGCCGGCCTGCCCGCCGAGCCCGAGATCGCCTACGACCTGCTGGACCCGTCGGCCTTCTCGGTGGCGGAGGCCCGTGCGCGCCTCGACCCGCCGTTCTCGGCTGCCGGCGAGCACGTGGTCACGCTGCAGGACCTGCCCGAGGGGCTCACCTACGACGTCGTGTGGGCCACCCACGCGCTCTACGCCGTGCCGCCCGCCGAGCTCGGCCTCGCCGCGGAGCGCCTCGTCGGCGCGATCGCGCCGGGGGGCTTCGGATTCGTCGCCCAGGCCACCTCGGCCGGGCACTACGTGGCCTTCTACGAGGCCTACCGGGCCGGGATGCCGGGCGGTACGGACCTCGCGCCGTACACCAGCGCCGAGCAGGTCCGCGACGCGCTCGTCGGCGCCGGTGCGGACGTGCGCGAGGAGCGGATCCGCTACACCAGCGGCACCGCCGACCGCGCGGTCGCCGAGGGGTTCCTGCAACGCTGCCTCTTCGACGACACCCTGTCCCTGGAGGAGATGGAGGCCGCCCCGGTGCTGGGCGACCACCTCGCCGCCTGCCGGGGCACCGACGGCACCTACACCTTCGAGCACGAGGCGGCACTCCTGTGGCTGTGAACGACCGGGTCAACGACAAGCTCCCCGAGGCCAACCGCGCCGGCGGCATCGACGCCGCGTGGGCGGGCGACGACCAGCAGTGGTGGGACTGGTACGTCACGCTCGCGGCCAACCCGGAGGCGGCCGGCCCGCTGGTCGACGGCCCCGGGCTGCCCGACGTGGCGCCGGCCTCGGACGCCGAGGTCGAGGAGCTGCTGGCCACTCCGTACGACGTCGCACCCGCGGCGGTCGAGGCGTTCCGCGCCGACGCCTTCGTCAAGCTGCCCGGCGTGCTGCCGCCGGCCGTCGTGCGTCGTCTGGCCGACCGGCTCCAGGAGCTGCTCGTCGCCGAGCACGGCACCGACACCGCCGGGCGGTTCCTGGCCCTGGAGCAGATGTGGCTGCACGACCACCTGATGCGCCTGGTCGCCCTCTCGCCCCGGATCGGCGGGATCGCTGCGACCCTGCTCGGCGAGGACGGGGTGCGGATCTACCACGACAACGCCCTGTCCAAGGAGCCTGGCTGCGGGCGCACCCCGTGGCACCACGACGACGAGCACTTCCCGCTCGACTCGCTGCAGGTGGTCACCGCGTGGATGCCGGTCTCGGCGATCCCGGCCCCGATGGGCCCGCTGTCGTTCGCCCACGGCA
>JBBSKO010000294.1:0-2718 GCA_038256225.1 Propionibacteriales bacterium
GCGACCGCGCCGCGGACCCCCTCGACACGCTGACCGCGCTCGGGTCGGCCGACCTCGCGGCCACGGTCGGCTTCCTGCTCGAGGCGGCGGAGTCCGGCGTGCCCGTGCTCCTCGACGGCCTGGTCTCGGTCGCCTGCGCCCTGACCGCGGAGCGGCTCGCGCCGGGCGCGCGCCACTGGTGGGCCGCCGGGCACCGCTCGACCGAGCCGGCCCAGGGCCTCGCGCTCGACGCGCTCGGGCTGGAGCCGCTGCTCGACCTCGGGCTGCGGCTCGGCGAGGGCAGCGGGGCGGTGGCCGCCGTCCCGCTGCTGCGCAGCGCCGTCGCGCTCCTGCGCGACACCGCCCTGCTGTCCGAGCTGGGCTGAGGCGTGCGGTCGCGGGGCTCAGAGGCGCAGCACGCGTCCCGCGACCACGAGGTGCACCTCGTCGCACGCCGCCGCGACGCGCTGGTTGACCGTGCCGAGCAGGTCGCGGAAGACCCGGCCCGAGCGGTGCGACGGCACCACGCCGAGGCCGACCTCGTTGGTGACCAGCACCGCGTCGTGGGTTGTGGCGCCCAGGGCGGTGACGAGCGGGTCCAGGTGCGCGGTGAGCGAGGCGTGCTGGGCGGCCGCAGGGCGGTCCCACGCCCGGTCCTCGTCGAGGACCGCCGTGAGCCAGGTGCCCAGGCAGTCCACCAGCACCGGACCGCGCGCCGCCGTCACCGCCGCAACCAGGTCACGGGTCTCGAGCGTGCGCCAGGTCGGCGGCCGGCGGAGCCGGTGGGCGGCCAGGCGCGCGGCCCAGTCGGGGTCGGGGTCCTCGGCGGCGGTGGGGCCGGGGGCGACGTAGGCGACGTCGGCGCGGCCGGCGTACAGGCTCTCGGCGTGCGCGGACTTGCCGGAGCGCACGCCACCGGTGACCAGGACCTTCATCGGGGGCTCCTCGGGTGTCGGGCGTCGCGGGCGGACCGGTGCTGAGCCGGGCCCTCGGGCTGGGGCTCGGGTACGCGGCCGACCGCGTCCTCGGGGACCCCGCCCGGTGGCACCCCGTGGCGGGGTTCGGCCGGCTGGCCGGGCGGGTCGAGCGGGCGTCGTACGCCGACCGCCGCGCCGCAGGAGCCGTCCACGTCGCGCTGCTGGTCGGTGGGGCGGTGGGCCTGGGTGCGGTGGCCGAGCGCGCGGTGCGCGGCCGGCCGGCCGGCCGCGTGCTGCTGACCGCGGCGGCTACCTGGACCGTGCTCGGGGGCACGTCGTTGGACACCGAGGCCGCCGCGGTCGAGCGGCTGCTCGCGGCGGGCTCGCCGGAGGCGGCACGACGGCAGGTGGCGCGCCTCGTCGGGCGCGACACGACCTCGCTGGACGCCGGCGGGGTGGCCCGCGCGGCGGTCGAGTCGGTCGCGGAGAACACCTCCGACGCCGTCGTCGCGCCGCTGGTCTGGGGCGCGGTGGCCGGGGTCCCGGGGCTGCTGGGCCACCGCGCGGCCAACACGCTGGACGCGATGGTGGGCCACCGCTCGGCGAGGTACGCCCGCTTCGGCTGGGCCGCGGCCCGCCTCGACGACCTGCTCAACCTGCCGGGCTCCCGGGCGACCGCCGTCCTGGTGGTGCTGCTCGGCGACGACCGGCGCGGCGCGGTCCGGGCGTGGCGTCGCGACGCCGCCGACCACCCCAGCCCGAACGCCGGCCCGGTAGAGTCCGCGGTCGCCGGGGCGCTCGGGGTACGGCTCGGCGGCACCACGGTCTACGGCACCGGCGCGGACCGCCGGGTCGAGGAGCGGCCGGTGCTCGGCGACGGCCGGGAGCCCGGCCACGTCGACCTGGCCCGCGCGCGGCGGCTGGCCCTGCGGGTCGACCTGGCAGCGGTGCTGGTGGCGGCCGGGGTGGCGGGTTCGGCCGGGGTGACGGACTGGATGGGCGTGTCCCGCGGTTCGCGTGCCTTGCACGGCGCGCGGAGTCGGGGAATCCCCGCCTGAGCGGGGATTCCCGGGGCGCCTGGGACCCCCGGGGCGGGCGGGACACCGGTGGCTCACCGCAACCCCCGCACCCACGCCGCCGCCCCGGCGGCGTCGGTCACCGTCTCCACGCCCGGCGGGGGCGGGGGGCGGCGGACGACCACGACCGGCACCCCGAGCTCGGCGGCCGCCCGCACCTTGGCCCGGGTCAGGGTCCCGCCGGAGTCCTTGGTGACCAGCACGTCGGCCCGGTGCCGACGCAGCAGGGCCCGCTCCGCGGCGACCTCGTACGGCCCGCGGCTGCGGAGCACCGTCCAGCCCCCGGGCACCGGCACCTCGGGCTCGTCGACGACCCGCGCCAGCACCCGGTGCGCGGCCAGCGGGCCGGTGAACCGCGCCAGCTGCTGGCGACCGACCGTCAGGAACGGCCGCTCCCCCAGCGCCGCGGTCGCGGCCGCCGCCTCGTCGTGGTCGGCCACCCAGCACCACGACCCGGTCGGGTCCTGCCACCCCGGCCGCGCGAGCCGCAACAGCGGGACGTCCCCGCCCCCGCCCAGCGCCGCGGCCGCGTGCGCCGAGATCGTCGCCGCGAACGGGTGGGTGGCGTCGACCACCGCGTCGTACGCCCGGGCCGCCGCGCGCAGCCCTGCGACACCGCCGAACCCGCCGACCCGCACCCCGCCGACCGGCAGCCTCGGCTCGGCCACCCGGCCGGCCAGCGAGGACACGACCTCGACGCCGTCGGCCACCAGGAGGGCGGCCAGCTCGCGCGCCTCGCCGGTGCC
>JBBSKO010000295.1:0-2718 GCA_038256225.1 Propionibacteriales bacterium
AACCCGGCCAGGATGTCGTTCCCGGCGCCGGGCACGTCGGGCTGGACCGCGGCGACGGTCGCCTGACCGGACACGGCGAGGCGGACCGGGAAGGCCGCGGCGAGGCCGGTGAGGGCGACCAGGACCACGACGGTGCCCAGCGGGACCACCACCGCGCGGGCACCGGCGACCGTCGTCCGGGTGCCGGCGCGGAGCCGCAGGACCGCGGCGGCCAGGCAGAAGGAGGCGAGCGCCAGCCCGAAGCCCACCCCGGTGGCCCCGACGTAGGCGAGGGCGGGCGCGACCGGGGTGTCCATCACCCCGAAGCCCAGCCGGCCCCACGGCATCCCGCTGAACGGCCAGGACGAGCGGACCGTCTCGGCCAGCGCCCAGGCACCGGCACCCCACAACGGCCAGGCGCGGTGCCGCATCAGCACGACCAGCACCGGCCCCAGGGCGGCGTAGAACACGGCCTCGATCCCGGCCAGGGCCAGCCAGGCCCCGGTCGACACGGCCCGCATCCACACGATGTGCGGGAAGTAGAAGGCCACGGCGAAGACGAGCGCCGGCCACCAGGCGCGACGCGGGGTCAGCCCGGCGACCGAGACGGCGAGGCCGGCGACGCAGAACGGGGTGACCCACCACCAGGTCAGCGGCTCGAAGGACGCGGCGAGCAACCCCCCCGACACCAGGGCCACGAGCAACCGGACGAGCACGCGGCGAACCTACCGGGGCGGTCCCCACGGGACGCCGGCGCCCGTGGATGCCGGGGCCGGCGGGACCTTGCAGGACGACGGAGAGGACCCGAGTGCCTTCGGTCCGAGGCGCGCACGACCGGTTGTCGTGATCGCCCCGTTGTCTAGGGACCCCAGGTCCCCTCCGTCCCGCTCGCGCGGAATGGACCGGATCCGTGGACCGCGCGGAGGAGTGCTCGGTACCAGCACCCCCCGTCACGGCCACTCGGACGCCGGTCCACGACCACGGCCTGCATGAGCGGTAGGCCCACCTTCATCGCGTCGGCCCGACCGTGTCAACCAAGCGCTGACCTGCGAGTTCCGGCGTCGGCGCAGGTCAGGACGGGGTCGTCGGGGCCGGAATCGGACGTGACGACTCACGGTCCCCGGCGTGTCGCGCTCGACACGCCGGTGGCGGTGCGACCAGGCGCGTCCGGGCTCAGGCCGGGACGACCACGGTGCCGGTCGCGGTGGTCGCCACCAGCGGCTCCGCGAGCACGCGGGCCGCACCGGGCCGCTCGGCGGTGGGCACGCCCCGCGCGACGACGCGCACCTCGAGCTCGAGGCGGCGCGACCGGGTGCCGGCGTGCACGAGGACGGCCTCGACCTCGAGCACGTCGCCAGCCCGGACCGGCGCCTTGAACTGGACGTCGTCGTAGGAGGCGAAGAGTCCCTCGTCGCCGTCGACCCGGATCGACAGCTCGGTGGCGACGTCGCCGAAGAGCCCGAGGCTGTAGGCCCCGTCGACCAGGTTGCCGGCGTAGTGGGCGTGGCTGTAGGGCACGTAGCGGCGGTGCACGACGCGGGTGCCGACCGGCGACCCGTCCGGTCCGGGGGGCTGGCTCATGCGGTGCTCTCCTGGCTCTCCCGGTCCGCGGCGTCGGACCGGGCGAGGCGGTGGACCAGGAACGAGGCCACCTCCCCCGGCGTGGTCCCCCGGGCGAAGACGCGGTCGACCCCGAGCTCGGCGGCCATCGACTCGTCGAAGCGCGGGCCGCCGACCACGAGCAGCGGACGTCGCTCCTCGGGGTAGGCCTCGCGGAAGGCAGCGGACATCTCCCGGGTGTTCAGCAGATGGGCGTCGCGCTGGGTCACGACCTGGGAGACCAGCACGGCGTCGGCCTGCTCCTCCTGGGCGCGGGCGACCAGCTCGGGCACCGAGACCTGGGCGCCGAGGTTGACCGTCCGCAGCTCGCGGTAGTACTCCAGGCCCTTCTCGCCGGCGAAGCCCTTGATGTTCAGGATCGCGTCGATGCCGACGGTGTGCGCGTCGGTGCCGATGCAGGCCCCGACCACGACCAGCCGCCGCTGGAGCGACTCCTTGACCGCGGCGTTGGCCTCCTGCGGGGTCAGCAGCGGGAAGTCGCGCTCCACGACCACGACGGCGTCGGTGTCGACGAGGTGGTGGGTGCGGCCGTAGACGACGAAGAAGGTGAAGTCCGGGCCCATCGGCCGCGAGTGCGCGACCAGGACGGCGTCCAGGCCCATCTTCGTGGCCAGCTGCGCGGCCGCGCCCTCGGCGACCTTGGAGTGCGCGACGGGCAGGGTGAAGCTCAGCTGGACCATGCCGTCGCCGGTGGTGTCGCCGTAGGGGCGCACGATGCTCATGCCGGGACCCCCGTCCCGGTCTCCAGCAGCTCGCGGGCGGGGTTGCAGTACCCCGGGGCCGTCTCGGCGACCCCGTCCAGGCCCCGGCCGGCGTCGGCCGGGCGCTTCATCAGCCCGAAGGTGCCGTCGGCGATGGCGGCGAGCAGGCCGCCCTGCGACCCGGTGCCGTCGTGCGCCACGATCCTGCCCAGCAGGTCGATCGACTCGCCCAGCACGTGGTGGGCGCGGGTGGCGATCACGCCGTCGGGTGCCGGGCGGAAGTCCTCGTGCAGCGACCCGGCGGCCTCCATCACGTAGCGCACGTTCTGCAGGGCCAGGTCGCGGTCGGAGAGCCACGGTGTCACCACGGCCTCGGTCATCATCCCGACCAGCAGGATGCCCTGCCCGGTCAGCGCGC
>JBBSKO010000296.1:0-2714 GCA_038256225.1 Propionibacteriales bacterium
CGCGTCACGCACCTTGGTCCACCTGGTCTCCAGAGCGGTGGCCAACCTGACCTGCGCGGCGGACACGTTCTTGGGTGACCGGGTCGCGTTCGCGGCCCAGACGCCGGTCGAGGTGCAGCCGGTGTCGGCGCCGACCTGGACCTGCTCGGCGTGGGCCAGGACGGCGTACTCATAAGACGCCAGGCGGGACTTCAGGTCGGCCAGGGCCACGATCGTGTCGCGGGTGGTCGCGGCGTCGAGGGCGAACAGGGGCCGCCCGGCCAACGCCGTCACGGCCGAGGCGAGGGCGCGGACACCGGCCGGGACGGGGTGCCCGGCGGTGGTGTCCTCCTCGGTGGCCATGGATCAATCCAAGCACCCGCCACCGACAGCCCTCGGCTGTTTCCACAGGTCAGGAGTCGGTTATCCCCACCCGCCACATCTACATTCGACCAAACGTTCGGTAACAATGCGCAGAGGTCTCGAGGCACGCAGCTGTGCCCGCTCCTCGACCGCCGGAGCCGACCTCCGCCTACCGCCCCCGGCCGAGCCCGGTCGCCAGCCAGGCGGCGCCGATCGCGCCGGCGTGGGGGCCCATCGCGGCCTGCACCATCGGCGGCACCTCGCGGTGGTCGCCGGCGTAGAGGGCGCGGCGCATCGCGACCCGGGCGGGGCCGAGCAGGAGGTCCCCGACCTCCGAGACCCCACCGCCGACCAGGACCAGGGCCGGGTCGAGCACGGCGATCAGCGAGGCGGTGCCGACGCCGAGCCACTCGCCCACCGACGCGAACGCCTGGCGCGCGGAGCCGTCCCCGGCGCGGGCGGCGGCGGTGACGTCGGGGCCCGCGGTCAGGTCGGGCCGGGTGTGGGCGACCAGGCGCACCAGCGCGTTGCCGCTGGCGTACTGCTCCCAGCAGCCGCGCAGCCCGCACTCGCACGGCAGGCCCTGCGGCACGACCTGCTGGTGCCCGAGCTCGCCGGCCATGCCCTGGCGCCCCCGGACCAGCCGGCCACCGATGCTGATCGCGCCGCCGATGCCGGTGCCGACGGTGATCATCACGACGTCGTCGACGCCCCGGGCGGCGCCGTGGGCCTGCTCGGCCAGCAGGGCACAGCTCGCGTCGTTCTCCAGCGCGACCGGCACCTGCCACCGCTGCTCCAGCTGCGCGTGGACCGGCTGCTCGCGCCAGGGCAGGTGGGTGGCGAAGCGGACCACGCCGTCGGGCCCGACCAGCGCCGCCGCCGAGACGCCGACCGCGGCGACGGGTCGCCCGTCGGCGACCTCGTCCACGACGCGGGTCAGGGCGTCCTCGATCTCGCCCGGGGTGGCGGTACGCCCCGGGGTCGCCGTACGCGCGGTCCGCACGACCCGGCCGTGGTCGTCGGTCTCGACGCCGAGCACCTTGGTGCCGCCGACGTCGATGCCGACGACGAGCCCGCGACCCGGGTCGGCCGTCACCGGGGTCAGCGCCGGGCCAGGTCGGCGGCGCCGATGACGCCGGCGTCGTTGCCGAGGGTGGCCTGCACGATCTGCGGCAGCGGGCGGTAGCCGGTGCCGATGACCTGGTCGGCGAACGCGGCGCGGGTCGGGTCCAGCAGCAGGTCGCCGGCCTCGCTGACCCCGCCGCCGATCACCACGACCCCGGGGTCGAGCACGGCACAGATCGACGCGATGCCCTCGCCGAGCCACCGGCCGAGCCCGGCCAGGCAGCGCAGCGCGAACGGGTCGCCGTCCCGGGCCGCGGCGGTGATCGCCAGGCCGGTGATGGCCTCGGCGTCCCCGCCGGCGGCGGCGACGAGCACGGCCGCGCCGGGGTCGGTGGCGGCGGCCTCGCGGGTCTGGCGCAGCAGCGCACGGCCGGAGGCGTACTGCTCGAGGCAGCCGTACCGACCGCAGCCGCAGGGCAGGCCGTCGGGCACCACCCGCATGTGCCCGATCTCGGCCGCCACGCCCGAGGCGCCGCGGTAGAGCTCGCCGTCGACGACGATGCCGCCGCCCACGCCGGTTCCGACGGTGACCAGGAGCAGGTCGTCGAACGCGCTCCCCGCACCGAACGCGAACTCGCCCCAGGCGGCGGCGTTGGCGTCGTTCTCGACCACCACCGGCAGGTGCGTGCGCTCCTGGAGGTCCTCGCGGAGCGCGCGGTCGCGCCAGGCGATGTTGGGCGCGAACATGACCACCGAGCGTCCGGAGTCGATGTAGCCGGCGGCGCCGACCCCGACCCCGGTCAGCGCGTGCCGCGAGCCGAGGTCGGCCACCAGGCCGACGATGGCGTCCTCGATCGCCTCGGGGTCCTCCGCCGGGGACACCACGCGTCGGTGCTCCAGGACGGTGCCGTCCTCGGCCACCACGGCGCCCGCGATCTTGGTCCCGCCGACGTCGATGCCGCAGGTCAGACTCACGGGTGCTCCTCCTGGGACCCGGGGGCCCCGTGCTCGTCGTGCTCGTCGTGCCGGTCGAGGTCGATCCGCTCCACGCCCGGGCCGGGTGGCCGGGGCGGGCGTCCGGGGCGCGGTGGCGCGGACGCCGGCGGCTCCGTGGGCTGGTCGAGCTGGTCCACGAGGGCGGTGCCGGCGGCCAGCAGCGACCGGGCCGCCGTCACCAGGTGCGAGCGGACCTCCGGCGTGGTCTCGCGTACGGCGTGGATCGCGCGGCAGACCGGGCAGATCCGGCAGTCCTCGCCGCCCGTCGCGACGTGCAGGTCGGCGTCACGCAGGGCGCCCATCGCGTCGGC
>JBBSKO010000297.1:0-2700 GCA_038256225.1 Propionibacteriales bacterium
CCACGTCCTTTCGGACACACGGACCTGAACCGTGCGCGTCTGCCTATTCCGCCACTCGCGCGTGAAGCGGACGCAACGTTACCCCGACCCCGTGGTCGTGCCCAATCCGCCCCTGCCGGACCGCCGTTCGACCCCGGTCCCACCCCCGCCGAGCCGCCCAGGGTTCCCCGTCCGGATGGTTGGCCCCGATACGATCGATCGACCCCGGCCGACCACCGGGTCGGTACGCCGCGCCACCAGGCGATCCGTACGCCCCCCGGCGTGGGCGACCACACGAGACGCAGGCCAGGAGGAGGTGGGAGTCATGGGCAGGCTGCAACGCTTCGAGAGCAAGCTCGAGCAGGCGGTGTCGAGCGCGTTCGCCAAGACCTTCCGCTCCGCGGTCCAGCCGGTCGAGATCTCCGCCGCGCTCCAGCGGGAGGTCGACAACAACGCCCAGATCGTCTCGCGCACCCGCCGTGTCGTGCCTAACGTGTTCCACGTCGAGCTGTCCGGGACCGACCACGAGCGGCTGGCGCCCTACGACCTCGAGGTCACCTTCGCCGAGGAGCTCGACGTCCACGCCCACCAGCAGGGGTACGCCTTCCCCGGGCCGATCAGCATCGACTTCGCGGTCGCCGAGGAGCTGACCACCGGTCGCTTCCGCGTGCGCAGCGAGGCCCAGGGCCGCGTCATCCACCACGCCACGCACACCCAGGTCGGCCGCGCCCGTGCGCTGCTGGTCGTCAACGGCACCCGCCACCCGCTCCAGGCCCCCGGCCTGGTGGTCGGGCGGGGCAGCGACGCCGACCTGCGGGTCAACGACCCCGGCATGAGCCGCCGGCACGCAGAGTTCGTCGTCACCGACGGCGCCCGCGGCCCGGCCATCGAGGTCCACGACCTCGGCTCCACCAACGGCATCACCGTCGACGGGCACCGCGTCAGCCGCGCCACGCTGCACGACGGCTCGCGGGTGCAGGCCGGCAACACCACCATGACCGTCGCGCTCGTCGAGGAGCAGACCGATGTCTGAGCTGACCCTGTTCCTGGTGCGCGCCGCCTACCTCGTCATCCTCTGGATCTTCGTGCTGTCGGCGATCTCGGTGATCCGCTCCGACATGTTCGGCGCCCGCGTGCCCGAGGCCGCCCGTACCGGCGGCCCCGCCGCGCCGAAGCAGAAGAAGTCGAAGAACAAGAAGCCGGCCAAGCCGCGCCGCGGGCAACCCACCCACGTCGCGGTCACCTCCGGCGCCAACGAGGGCGTCACCGTCCCGCTCGAGCGGGCCCCGATCCTGATCGGCCGCGGCACCGACGCCGCGATCCGCCTCGACGACGACTACGCCTCCACCCGCCACGCGCGCATCGCCGCCTCCGGCGACCAGTGGTACGTCGAGGACCTCGGCTCCACCAACGGCACCTACATCGGCTCGGTGCGCATCACCCAGCCCACCACGCTCGTCCTCGGCACCCAGGTCAGGATCGGCAAGACCGTCCTGGAGCTGCGCAAGTGACGTCCCTTGTCCTGCACTACTCCGCCATCTCGGACGTCGGTCGGGTCCGCAAGGACAACCAGGACTCCGGGTACGCCGGGCCGTGGCTGCTCACCGTCTGCGACGGCGTCGGCGGCGCCGCCCGGGGCGACATCGCGTCCTCCACGGCCGTGAAGGCGCTGCGCGAGCTCGACGACGCGCCCGCCGACCGCGGCGACCTGCTCGACCGGGTCGCCGCCGGCCTGGACGCCGCGCACCTCTCCATCGGCCGCCTGGTCGACGAGGAGCCCGCGCTCAACGGCACCAGCACCACCTCCACGGTCGCGCTCTTCGACGGCAGCCGGGTCGGCATCGGCCACGTCGGCGACAGCCGGGCCTACCTGTGGCGCTCCGGCGAGCTCTCGCAGCTCACCACCGACCACACCTTCGTGCAGACGCTGGTCGACGAGGGACGGATCAGTCCCGAGGAGGCCGAGACCCACCCCCACCGCCACGTCATCCTGCGCGCGCTCGACGGCAATCACGACCTCGAGCCCGACCTGTTCGTCCTCGAGGTCGTGGCCGGTGACCGGCTGCTGCTGTGCAGCGACGGCGCCAGCGGGTCGCTGCGCGCGGACCGCCTCGCCGACATCCTGGCCACCGGTACGCCCGACTACGCCGCGGTCGAGCTGGTCCGCGCCAGCCTCGAGGCCGGCAGCACCGACAACGTCACCTGCGTGGTCGCCGACGTCGTCGACGAGGCCACGACGGCCGACGACCCCTCCTTCGCCGACCTCGAGCCGCTCCTGGTCGGCGCCGCCTCCGAGCTGCGCCGCCGCGGCCGCGGGGTCTCCGGCGGGATGGGCCTCTTCCGCGGCCACCGCTCCGGCGACACCGGCGAGCTCGAGCCGGTCGACGCCGAGATCCCCGACGGCGTCCCGTTCGCGATCGCCACCGACCCCGAGACCCAGCGCTACGCACCCCGCCCGCCGCGCCGCTTCGCCTGGCTCAGCCGGCTGCTGGTCCTGGCCGTCGTCGTCGGCCTGCTCTGGGTGGCCACCGCCGCGGCCTGGGCGTGGAGCCAGCGCCAGTACTACGTCGGCGAGGCCGACGGCCAGGTCGCGATCTTCCGCGGCCTGGACGCCGAGCTGCCCGGGATCACCCTCTCCGAGCCCTACGAGACCAGTGACGTCGAGGTCGACCTGCTGTCGGACTTCGACGCCAGGGAGGTGACCGAGGGCATCGACGCCGG
>JBBSKO010000298.1:0-2697 GCA_038256225.1 Propionibacteriales bacterium
GGGCGCAGGTGCCGCGGCGGTGGGTGCCTCGACGGGGTCGGCCGCCGCCGCGGCCACGGTCACGCCGTCCCGGGTGCCGTCGAGCGCCTCGTTGGCCAGCCGGTCGGCGTGCGCGTTGCGCGCCCGCGGCACCCAGGTCCACGTGGTGCGCGCCGGGACCAGCCCCCGGGCCTCCTCGACCAGCGGCACCAGCCCGGCGTGCTTCACCTTCCAGCGTCCGGCCATCTGCTCCACGACGAGCTTGGAGTCCATCCGGACCTCCAGCGCCGCGCCGGGGGCCAGCTCGGCGGCCAGCCGGAGCCCCCCGATCAGGCCGCGGTACTCCGCGACGTTGTTGGTCGCCCGCCCGATCGTGGTGCCGTCCTCGGCCAGCACCTCACCGGTGGCGGCGTCCTTGAGCACCGCACCGTAGGCCGCCGGCCCGGGGTTGCCCCGCGAACCGCCGTCGGCCTCGACCAGCACCGCCCGCGGAGCGGCGCTCACAACCCGCTCTCGTCGGTGCGCACCAGGATCCGGGTGCACTCCTCGCAGCGGACGACCTCGTCGGCCGGCAGCGCCGCGATCCGGGCCAGCTCGAGGTTGTCGATGCCCAGCCGGCAGCCGGTGCACTGGCGCTGGCGCAGCAGGGCGGCGCCGACCCCGCCGCGCTGGGCGCGGACGCGGTCGTAGACCTTCAGCAGGTCCGCCGGGACGTCCTCGGCCGCCCAGGCGCGGGTGCCGGCGACGTCCGCGGTCTGGCCGTCGATCTCGGCCCACGTCGCGTCCCGCGACTCGCGCAGCTCGACGGCGCGGCGCTCGGTGCCCTCGAGCTCCTGCTCGACCTGGTCCAGGCGGCCCTGGGCCTCCTCCAGCCGGCCCATCACCTCGAGCTCGTCGTCCTCGAGGGAGGAGATCCGGCGCTCGAGCGAGACCACCTCGTGCTGGATCCGCTCGAGGTCCTTCGGGCTCACGCTGCCGGCGTCCATCTTCTGCTGGTCGCGGGCCCGGCGCGCCTTGACCTGCTCCACGTCGGCGTCGATCTTCTGCTGCTCCGCGGTCAGGTCGGCGACCTCGATCCGGGCGTCGCGGGCGACGTCGACGAGCCGGGCACGGGAGGCCTCCAGCGCGACGAGGTCCGGGATCTCGGGCAGGTGCGTGCGACGGTGGGCGAGCTGGTCGGTCTTGGCGTCGAGCTCCTGGAGCTCGAGCAGCTTGACCTGGGCGGACGGGTCGGCCTTCAGGGCGGTCTCCTGGTGCGGTTCGGTGGTGCGGGGTCGTGCCGGGGTCGTGCTGGGGCCGGGCGTTCGTCAGCGCGGGGCGTCGACCCGGAAGGTCCAGGGGTCGGTGACCAGGGTGCTGACGTGGGTCCCCACCGTACCGCCCAGCACCTCGGTCAGCCGCCGCTGCAGGACCGGCAGCCAGGTCCACTCCGCGGCCCAGTGCGCCACGTCGACCAGCGCCGGGCCGTCGTGCTCGAGGAACTCCGAGGCCGGGTGGTGGCGCAGGTCGCTGGTGACGTAGACGTCGGCGTCCGAGGCGCGCAGCCCGTCGAGCAGGAAGTCCCCGGCGCCGCCGCAGAGCGCCACCCGCCGCACGACCCGGTCGGGGTCGCCGCCGACCCGGACGCCGTGCGCGGTCGCGGGGAGCCTGGCTGCCACGGTCTCGGCGAACGCACGCAGCGTCGTCGACTCCACGTCGCCGACCCGGCCGGTGCCGGTCCGGGTCAGGCCGGGGTCGGCGAGCTCGACCACGGCGTAGGCCGGCTCCTCGTACGGGTGCGCGGCCACCATCGCGGCCACGACCGCGGCGCGGTCGCCGCGGGCGAGCACCACCTGGACCTGCTCCTCGGCGACCTCCTCGGCCCGACCGACCTCGCCGATGGTGGGGACCGCGCCGTCCAGGGGGCGGAACCGGCCGGCCCCGGCGACGGAGAACGAGGCCTGGTCGTAGTCGCCGATCCGCCCCGCTCCGGCCGCGGCCAGCGCCGCACGCACGGCGGGCGCGTCGGGCACCGGCACGAAGACGGTCAGCTGGTCCAGGGCGGGCGCCGGCAGCGGTCGCAGGGGCTGCTGGTCGCGCAGCCCGAGCGTGTCGGCCAGGGCGTGGGAGACCCCGCCGTACGCCTGGTCGGCGTTGGTGTGCGCGGTCAGCAGGGCGCAGCCGGCGCGCACCAGGGCCGTCACGCTGCGGCCCTTGGGCGTGGTCGCGGCGACGCCGTGGACGCCGGCCAGCAGCAGCGGGTGGTGCACCAGCAGCAGGTCCGCGCCTGCGTCGACGGCCTCGGCCACGACGGCCGGGGACGGGTCGACGGCCAGGTGGATGCGCCGCACCTCCTGGTCCGGGTCACCGGTGACCAGGCCGACCCGGTCCCAGGAGTCGGCCGTGCCGGGCGGGAACCACGCGTCGAGCAGGGCGACGACCTCGGAGAGCACGGGCATGGTGCGAGCCTAGGGTGAGACGTCGCGGCCGTACTCTCCCGGAGTGCTGCTCATCTTCGGGTTCAGGTCCTACGCCTCCGTGCTCGCGATGCTCCGCGTGCCGTGCCCCCAGGGGCACGAGCTCGCCGCGCAGCGCCTGACCCGCGTCAAGCGGCGGTTCACCCTGTTCTGGGTGCCGCTCGTGCCGGCCGGCACCCGCTACCAGCTCGACTGCACCTGGTGCGGGCTGCAGCGCCGCCTCGACGAGCGCGAGGCCGAGGAGCTGCAGCGCCGCGGCTGA
>JBBSKO010000299.1:0-2688 GCA_038256225.1 Propionibacteriales bacterium
CGTCTCGGAGGCCGTCATCGCCGGGGCGACCTCGGCGGCCAGTGCCTTCGCCTTGGCGGGGTCGGCCTCGGCCCGGCGGTCCGAGCGGCTGACGACCGGCTCGCGCTCGCCCAGCTCGGCGGCCTGCAGGTCAGCCTCCTCGGTGGTCGACTCGGAGGCCGGCTCCGAAGCAGTGGCCTCGAGGGCACCCGGCGATCCGGCGGCCCGGTCGGTCCCGCGGTCCGCGGCAGTGTCGCTCACCGAGGCGCCCGCGGTCTCCAGCACGGCACCCTGACCGCCCAGCACGCCGGCTCCGACGGTCACCCCGGTGGCGGCGACCGCCACGGAGGAGAGGAGCAGCGTGGTGCGCACGGCGCGTCGCGGGGCGTCGAGGGTCGGGCGGACGGGTGCGGAACGGTGCTTCGGGAGGTGCTTGGCGTGCTTGCTCACAGGTGCGGGATCCCAGGGGTCTGGACGGCAGCGGCGGGTCCGGCCGATCGGCCTCGACCCGCTCAGGTCACGAAAAGATCTCGGCACACTGTGCACGACCTCGCCCGATGGTCCAAAGCGGCACGACCTGGCCTGGGGGGTTCGGGATGTAGGTCACACGCCACGGGACGCACGGACCTCATCAGCCCCGTGCGTCCCGTGCGTCTCGGGTGACGCGGGTCTCAGACCGTCATGTTCTCCAGCATCTCGGTGACCAGGGCGGCGATCGGCGACCGCTCCGAGCGCGTCAGCGTGGTGTGCGAGAAGAGGGGGTGGCCCTTCAGCTTCTCCACCACCGCCACCACGCCGTCGTGCCGACCGACGCGCAGGTTGTCGCGCTGCGCCACGTCGTGGGTCAGCACCACCTTGGAGTTGGCCCCGATCCGCGAGAGCACCGTGAGCAGCACGTTGCGCTCCAGCGACTGCGCCTCGTCGACGATCACGAACGAGTCGTGCAGCGAGCGGCCCCGGATGTGGGTCAGCGGCAGCACCTCGAGCATCCCGCGCGCGAGCACCTCGTCGATGACGTCGCGCGAGGCCATCGAGCCCAGCGTGTCGAAGACCGCCTGGGCCCACGGCCCCATCTTCTCCGCCTCCGAGCCGGGCAGGTAGCCCAGCTCCTGCCCGCCGACGGCGAACAGCGGGCGGAAGACGACGACCTTCTGGTGCTGCCCGCGCTCCAGGACGGCCTCGAGCCCGGCGCACAGCGCCAGCGCCGACTTGCCGGTCCCGGCCCGGCCGCCGAGCGAGACGATCCCGACCTCCGGGTCGAGCAGCATCTCCAGCGCGACGCGCTGCTCGGCGGAGCGGCCGTGGATCCCGAAGGCCTCGCGGTCGCCGCGCACCAGGTGCACCTGCTTGTCGGGCCCGACCCGGCCGAGCGCGGTGCCGCGCTCGGACAGCAGCACGAGCCCGGTGTGGCAGGGCAGGCCGCGCGCTGCGTCGAGGTCGAGGACGCCGTCGTCGTACAGCTCGTCGAGGTCGGCGGCCGCCACGTCGAGCTCCGCCATCCCGGTGTAGCCGGTGTCGGAGTCGCTGATCGCCTCGGCGCGGTACTCCTCGGCCTCCAGCCCGACCGCGGAGGCCTTGATCCGCAGCGGCAGGTCCTTGGAGACCAGGGTGACCTCGAAGCCCTCGTCGGCGAGGTTGCGCGCGACGGCGAGGATCCGGGTGTCGTTGTCACCCAGGCGGAAGCCCGAGGGCAAGGACGAGGCGTCGGTGTGGTTGAGCTCCACCCGGACGCTGCCGCCCTCCTCCCCCACCGGGACCGGCTCGTCGAGCCGGCCGTGCTCGACCCGGAGCTCGTCGAGCAGGCGCAGGGCGGAGCGGGCGAAGAAGCCGAGCTCGGGGTGGTGGCGCTTGCCCTCGAGCTCGGTGACGACCACGACGGGCAGGACGACCTCGTGCTCGGCGAAGCGGCGCAGGGCACCGGGGTCGGCCAGCAGGACGCTGGTGTCGACGACGTAGGTCCGCCGGCCCGGGACGGGCTCGGGCCGGACCGGGGCGGGGCGGGGCGTGCGGGAGGACGCGGTGCTGGGCGCGGTGACGGTCACGGTGGTTCCTCACAGGACGGCGCGTGCACTCCTCGCCCCGGCCCTAGTCGCTGCTGCTCTCGGACCGGGAGCGCGCGCGACCACCGGAGTGCCGGCGTCCGGGACCACCGTCGGCCGGAGCCGACGATCGTTCCGAGTCGTGAGCTGCCACGAACGAGCCTCCCAGTACGGCGGGCTTCCCCACCCGCCATTGCTGGTGAAAGTACGCCCGGGTGCGGGCCGCCGCGGGACGACACGCCCGTCCACGAGGTGAACCGCGTGTTACGAGCCGAAGCGGCGCTCGCGCTGGGCGTAGGCCCGGATCGCGCGCAGGAAGTCGACCTTGCGGAACTCCGGCCAGTAGGCCTCGCAGAAGTAGAACTCCGACTTCGCGCTCTGCCAGAGCAGGAACCCGCCGAGCCGCTGCTCGCCCGAGGTGCGGATCACCAGGTCGGGGTCCGGCTGGCCCTTGGTGTAGAGGTGGTCGGCGATGTGCTCGACGTCGAGCACCGCGGCCAGCTCCTCCAGCGTGGTGCCCCGCTCCGCGTGCTCGTGGAGCAGCGAGCGGACCGCGTCGGTGATCTCTTGGCGCCCGCCGTACCCGACGGCGATGTTCACCAGCGAGCCGTCCACGTCCGCCGTGGCCTCGGCGGCCGCCTTCAGCCGCTCGGCCGTGGCCGGCGGCAGC
>JBBSKO010000300.1:0-2675 GCA_038256225.1 Propionibacteriales bacterium
GCACGCGAGCGCCGACCTGCTGGCAGCCGCCGCCGCGCCGCTGCAGGCCGACGCGCCGGCGTACGACGCCGTGCTCGGCCCGGCCGACGACGGCGGCTGGTGGGTGCTGGCGCGTCGCGACCCCGCGGTGGCCGCCGTGCTCGCGGGCGTCGAGATGTCCACCGACCGCACCGGGGCCGACACCCGTGCCGCCCTCGTCGGCGCCGGGTGGCGCGTGGGCACCACCGTCATGCTGCGCGACGTCGACGAGGTCGACGACGCCGACGCCGTGGCCGCCCTGGCCCCCGGCAGCCACTTCGCCACGGCCTGGTCCGCGGCGCACGTCACCACCCCGGGCCCGGGCCCGGGCGCCGTCGAGGAGGACCCCGCATGAGCGAGGAGCACCTGTCAGCCGAGCTCAGCGAGGACCCTTTCTCCCCCCCGGAGCCGCCCGCCGGTGTCCTGGAGGCCCTCGACGACGACGGCCAGGCGTCCTTCACCACCGTCTTCTCCCACGCCCTGCGCGGTGAGCCCTGCCACGTGGTCGGCCTCGGACCCGAGCCGCAGCACCTGCCGATGGCCGACTGGACCCGGGAGGCCGACTCGCTCGACCAGTCGCTGATCGCCCAGTGCGTGGGCTCGACGCTCGACATCGGGTGCGGCCCGGGGCGCCTCAGCGCGGCGCTGGCCGAGAACGGCCACGTCGTGCTCGGCATCGACGTCGTCCACGAGGCCGTCGGTCAGACCCGTCTGCGCGGCGTCGCCGCCCTGCGCCGTGACGTGTTCGACCGGCTGCCCGGCGAGGGCCGCTGGCGCTCGGCCCTCCTGGCCGACGGCAACGTCGGGATCGGCGGTGACCCCGAGGCGCTCCTGAAGCGGGTCCGCCAGCTGCTCGACCCCACCGGCCGGGTGGTCGTCGAGGTGGCCTCGCCCGGCATCCCGTTCACCACCCACTGGGCCGCGCTGGAGTGTGCCGGCACCCGCAGCCGTCCCTTCCGCTGGTCGGTCGTCGGTGTCGACGACGTCGGCGACATCGCCGCCGCGGTCGGGTTCGGCGTCGCCTCGACCCACCGCCACGGCGAGGACCGCTGGTCGGTCGTGCTGGAAGAGCCGAGATGAGGCTGACGCTCCCGGTCCCCACCGAGGAGCGTTTCACCAGCCGCCTGCGCAGTCCCGCCGTGGCCGCGCGCGTCGGGGTGTGGCTGGCGGTGGCCTTCACCACCTGCTTCGTCACCGGGCTGATCAGCCACTACGCCCAGAACGTCGACCACCCCGTCCCGTTCCCCACCAGCCCCGCCTGGGGCTACCGGGTCACCCAGGGCCTGCACGTGATCAGCGGGTACGCGGCGGTCCCGCTGCTGCTGGTCAAGCTCTGGACGGTCTTCCCCCGGCTGTTCCAGGCCGTCCCGCTCGGCGACCTGCGCCGGCTGGTCCTGCACGGCCTCGAGCGCGTCTCGATCGCGGTGCTCGTCGGTGCGGCGCTGTTCCAGCTCGTCTCCGGGATCATGAACGCAGCCCAGTGGTACCCCTGGTCCTTCTCGTTCCGGACCAGCCACTACGCGATGGCGTGGGTGGCGATCGGGGCGCTGCTGGTGCACGTGGCCGTCAAGCTGCCGGTGATCCGCGACGCCCTGCTCGGCGACGTCGACGACACCACCCACGACCGGCCCTCGGCCACCCGCGAGGGCGCGCTGAGCCGTCGGGGCCTGCTGCGCACCACCTGGGTCGCGGCCGGCGTGGCGGTGCTGGCCACGGCCGGGGGGAGCGTCGCCTGGCTGCGCCAGGTCTCCGTCCTGGCGGTGCGCACCGGCGACGGCCCCCAGGGGATCCCGATCAACCGCTCGGCCGAGGCCGCCGGCGTCACGACCGCGGCGGTGACGCCCGGCGCGTACGCCCTGGAGCTCGTCAGCGGCGACACCTCGCGCACCCTGGACCGCGCCGACCTCGAGGCGATGATCCAGCACACCGAGGAGCTCCCGATCGCGTGCGTCGAGGGGTGGAGCGCGACGGCCACCTGGACCGGCGTCCGCGTCTCCGAGCTGATGGCGCTGGTCGGCGCACCCGGTGGTGCCGACGTCGTGGTCACCTCGCTGCAGCGCTTCGGCGCGTTCTCGACCACGATGCTGCAGGGCGGGTTCGTCGAGGACGACCGCACGCTGCTGGCGCTGCAGGTCAACGGCGAGGAGCTGTCCCTCGACCACGGCTACCCCTGCCGGGTGATCGCCCCGAACCGTCCCGGGGTGCTCCAGACCAAGTGGGTCACCAGGCTCGAGGTGGCGACATGAGCGGCGGCGGCGTGGGCGCCGGCGGCGTCGGCGCCGGGCGGCTGGTCGTGGGCGGCCTCGGCGTGCTGGTGGGCCTGTACGGAGCCTGGCTGCTGTTCTCGCGCCAGGAGCTCTCCCAGGTGCTCGACGTGGCCGTGTGGACCGTGGCGGCGCTGCTGCTGCACGACGTCGTGATCGGCGGGCTCGAGCTGGCGCTGGGGGCCGCGGCGCAGCGCGTGCTGCCGTGGACGGTCTCCGGACCGGTCGCCGGCGGCTTCCTGGTGCTCGGCGCGGTGACGCTGCTGGCGGTGCCGGTGCTGGGTCGCTTCGGGGCCCGCGAGGACAACCCGACCCTGCTGGACCGCGACTACACCACCGGCTGGCTGGTGCTCGCCGCCCTCGTCGTGGTGGCCGTGGTGCTGGCCGTGCTGC
>JBBSKO010000301.1:0-2672 GCA_038256225.1 Propionibacteriales bacterium
CGCAAGCACCTCCCCTCGCGGCTCGCCCGGCTGCGCGAGCTCGACGGCCGCGCCGCCGTGCGCGTGCGCGGGCAGGGCACCGAGTTCGACTCGCTGCGGGAGTACGTCCGCGGCGACGACGTGCGCTCGATCGACTGGCGCGCCAGCGCCCGCAACCGCGACGTCGTGGTCCGCACCTGGCAGCCCGAGCGGGACCGGCGCGTGGTGCTGGTGCTCGACACGTCACGCACCTCGGCCGGCCGGGTCGACGACGTGCCGCGGCTGGACTCCGCGATGGACGCCGCGCTGCTGCTCGGGGCGCTGGCCGCCCGGGCCGGGGACCGGGTCGACCTCGTCGCCGGCGACCGTCGGGTCCGCGCCCGCCTGCGCGCCGCCGGGACGCGGGACGTGGTCGGGCGGATGCAGGACGTCCTGGCGGACCTCGAGCCGGTCATCGCCGAGGCCGACTGGCGCTCGCTGGCCGGCGCCGTCTCCGGCCTGGGCCGCCAGCGGGCCCTGGTCGTGCTGCTGACCCCGCTCGAGCCGGCGGCGGTCGAGCAGGGCCTGCTGCCCGTGCTGCCGGTGCTGACCGCGCACCACCGGGTCGTGGTGGCCTCGGTGCGCGACCCTGAGCTGGAGCGGATGGCGCGCCGCCGCGGCGACGTGGGCGAGGTCTACGCCGCGGCCGCCGCCGAGCAGGAGCTGCGTCGCCGCGCCCGCACCGCCGAGCTGCTCACCCGCCTCGGCGTCCACGTGGTCGACGCCGACGCCGAGCACCTCCCCCCGGCCCTGGCCGACCACTACCTGTCGCTCAAGGCCCGCGGCCTGCTCTGACCCGCCGAGATGACGCTCGCGGCGCCTCGAGATGACGGTTCCGGCGCCCCGACCGCTCCTCAGTCGACCGCGCGGCGGCGGAACCCGCGCAGGCCGACCGCGGTGAACAGCGCCAGGAACCCCACGGAGGCCAGCAGGCACACCCACGCCGGGATCGACTCGACCTGCGGCACCATCTGGCCGCGGACCAGCTCGCTGACGTACGTCAGGGGGTTCAGCGCGCAGACCACCTGGAACCACCGCAGGCCGTCGAGCTGGCTCCACGGGAACTGGGTCGAACCGGTGAACAGCAGCGGGGTCAGCACGACCGCGAAGACCACGTTGATCTTCGACGCGGTGACCAGCGTGCCGAGGACCAGGCCGAGCGCGGCACCGACCAGGGAGCCGAGGACCAGCCCGAGCGAGACCAGCGGCACTGCCGCCCAGGTGATCGGCACCGAGCCCAGGATCAGCAGCCCGAGCGGGAACATCATCGCCGAGGCGATCAGGCCGCGCAGGGTCGCGAAGACGATCTTCTCGACCGCCACCAGGGAGGTCGGCAGCGGAGCGAGCAGCCGGTCCTCGATCTCCTTGGTGAAGGAGAAGTCGATGACCAGCGGCAGCGCGGTGTTCTGGAGGGCGGTCAGGAAGCCGGTGAAGGCGATCACGCCCGGCAGCAGGACCAGCTCGAACCCGCCCTGGACGTAGCCGAGGTCGCCGAGGACCTTGCCGAAGACGAACAGCAGGAAGATCGGCTGCAGGAGCACCTGGGCCAGGAAGCTGCCCAGCTCGCGGCCGGTCACGAAGACGTCGCGTCCCAGCAGGCCGAGGAACGCCTTGCCGACCGAGGGGCTGCGCGGGGCCGCGGGCACCAGGGCCGCGGGGTCGGTCGGGCCGGGGCGGTCGGTGGGGCCGGGGCGGTCGGTGGGGGCGGTCATCGCAGGTCCCTCCCGGTCAGCGAGATGAAGACGTCCTCGAGGGTCGGCTCGCCCAGGGCCACCGACAGCAGCCGCGCGCCGTGCCGCTCGACCGCCTCCGCGGCCGCTCCGAGCACGGAGGCCCCGGGCACGTCGAGGTAGAGCCGGACCCGCAGGTCGCGCTCCCCCGGCGGTCGGCCGGCGTCGCCGCCGACGTCCTCCACCCGTCGTACGCCGGTCAGGCCGCCGAGCGCGTCGCGCAGGGCGGGCTCGCGGGCGGCGTCGACGTCGCCGAGCACGAGGTCGACGGTGGAGTCCCCGGGCAGCGTGCGGGTCAGGGCGTCGGGCGTGTCCAGGGCGAGCAGGGTGCCGTGGTCCATGATCCCGACCCGGTCGCTGATCTCGGCGGCCTCGTCCATGTCGTGGGTGGTGACCACCACGGTCGTCCCGGCGGCGCGCAGCTCGCGGACCTGGTCCCAGACGAAGAGCCGCGCCTGCGGGTCCAGGCCCGTGCTGGGCTCGTCGAGGAACAGCACCTGCGGCCGGTGCATCAGCGCGCGGGCGATCAGCAGGCGCTGCGCCATCCCCCCGGAGTAGTCGTCCACCTTGTCCTTGCCCCGGTCGCCCAGGCCCATCCGCTCGAGCAGCTCGTCGGCCCGTCGGCCCCGCTCGGCGCGTCCCATCCCGTGGTAGGCGGCGTGGAAGAGCAGGTTCTGCCGGGCGTTCAGCGACCGGTCGAGGTTGGGCCGCTGGGGCACGACCGAGATCACGGTGCGCGCCCGCACCGGGTCCGTCGCCACGTCGACGCCGCCGACCCCGGCGTAGCCCGAGGTCAGCGCCACCCGGGTGGTCAGGATCCCGATCGTGGTCGTCTTCCCGGCGCCGTTGGGCCCGAGCAGCCCGAAGATCTCGCCGGGCGCGACGGCGAACGAGACGCCGTCGACGGCGTTGGTCGGGCGCTTC
>JBBSKO010000302.1:0-2597 GCA_038256225.1 Propionibacteriales bacterium
CCCTGGCGTCGGGTGCTGCCGCCGGCGGTCGTCACCGTCGCCGGGGAGGCCGTCACGGTCGACCTGCACACGCCCGACGGCGCGGAGCCGCCCGCGCTGCGGCTCGACCTCGAGGACGGCAGCAGCCGCGACCTCGCGACCCCGCGGCCCGGGGGCACGCGCGAGGTGGACGGCGCGGCCGTCGTACGCCGGTCCGTGCGGCTGCCCGACGACCTCCCGCTCGGCTACCACGAGCTCGTCGCCGGCGACGCCCGCTGCCGGGTCGTCGTCACCCCGCCGGTCCTCGGTCTGCCACCGAGCCTGGGCGAGCGCCACGGGTGGGGGTTCGCCACCCAGCTCTACAGCGTCCGGTCGGCGCGGTCGTGGGGCGTGGGAGACCTGGCCGACCTGGCCGACCTCGCGGTGTGGTCGGCCGGCCTCGGCGCCGACTACGTGCTGGTCAACCCGCTGCACGCGGCCGAGCCGGTCGCCCCGCTGGAGCCCTCGCCGTACCTCCCCACGACCCGCCGCTTCCCGAACCCGCTCTACCTCCGCGTCGAGCGGGTCCCGGAGTACGCCGACCTCGCCGCCGAGGACCGCGCCGTGGTCGACGGGCTCGCCGCCGACGTCCACACCGCGCTCGACGACCTCGACGCCATCGACCGCGACACCTCCTGGACCGCCAAGCGGCGGGCGCTCCGGGTGGTCCACGACGCCGGCCTGACACCCGGGCGACGGCTCGCGCTCGAGGCGTTCGTCGCGCGGGAGGGTGCGTCACTGACCGAGCTCGCCACCTGGCGCGCGCTGGCGGTCGAGCACGGCCCCGACTTCCGGCAGTGGCCCACGGACCTGCAGGACGCGCACGGCCCGGCCGTCGCCGCGGCCCGCGAGACCCTGGCCGACGAGGTCGCCTTCGAGGTGTGGCTCCAGTGGGTGCTCGACGAGCAGCTGGCCACCGCGCAGGGCGCGGCCACCGGCGCCGGGATGGCGCTGGGGACGATGCACGACCTCGCCGTCGGCGTGCACCCCGGCGGCGCGGACGCGTGGCGGCTGCGGGAGGCGTACGCCGAGGGCGTGCGCGTCGGCGCACCGCCGGACGCCTTCAACCAGCGCGGGCAGGACTGGGGCCAGCCCCCGTGGACCCCGACCGGGCTCGAGGCCACCGGCTACGAGCCGTTCCGCGAGATGGTCGCGGCCCTGCTGCGCCACGCCGGCGGGGTCCGCATCGACCACGTGATCGGTCTGTTCCGGCTGTGGTGGGTGCCCGAGGGAGGGTCGCCGGCCGACGGCACCTACGTCCGCTACGACCACGCCGCGATCATCGGCGTGCTCTGCCTCGAGGCCCAGCGCGCCGGGGCCGTGGTGGTGGGGGAGGACCTCGGGGTCGTCGAGGACTCCGCCCGCGCCTACCTGCTCGAGCGCGGCGTGCTCGGCACCTCGATCCTGTGGTTCGAGCGCGACGGGGACGGCGACCCGCTGCCGGCCCAGGAGTGGCGCGAGCTGTGCCTGGCCTCGGTCACCACCCACGACCTGCCGCCCAGCGCGGGCTACCTCACCGGGTCCCACGTCGACCTGCGCGAACGTCTCGACCTGCTGACGCGTCCGGCCGCCGAGGAGCGTGCGGCCGACGAGGCGGAGCGGGCGACCTGGCTGGCCGAGGTGCGCCGCCAGACCGGTCTTGCCCAGACCGGTCTTGCCGAGGACGGCCTGGCCGAGGACGCCGGCGACACCGGGGTGGAGCAGGTGGTCGAGGCGCTGCACGCCTACCTGACGCTGACGCCCAGCCGGCTGCGCAACGTCGCGCTCACCGACGCGGTCGGCGACCGGCGTACCCAGAACCAGCCCGGCACGAGCGACGAGTACGCCAACTGGCGCGTCCCGCTGTCCGGCCCCGACGAACGACCGATCTCGCTGGAGGACGTGCTGACCTCGACCCGGGCCCGTAGCCTGGCGCGGGTGATCAGCACGCAGCAGGACACCCCGTGAGGCCCCAGGTCCTCGAGCTCATCGCCGTCGAGCACGCCGCCGGCGCGCAGGCCGAGCAGACGCCCACCGGCACCGAGGCCGGGGAAGGGGCCGACGACCACTGCGGGCTCTGCGACCTGACGGACGACCAGGACGCCTGGAAGGCGATCGGGGAGGAGCTGGGCGTGCCGGTCAGCCTGCACACCAGCGACGACCTGTCGCCGGAGGAGAGCCCGGTGGTGCGCGAGGTCGGCACCCCGGTGGTGATCGCCCGCTTCGACGACAACGAGTTCCACGCCGTCGTCCTCGCGGAGCGTCTCGAGGTCTTCGGGGGCGACGTCACCCGGCTCGTGCGCGAGGTACGCCTCGTGGCCGAGCAGCAGGGCTGGGCGCTGCCGGCGGGCGAGGAGCCCGAGGAGAAGCCCGAGACCCTCTAGGAGGCTGCTGAACAATCCGCGTGGCGCAGTTGCCGTGTGGCGGTGACCTGAAATCCTGTAGCCATGCAGGGTGAAGCAGATCGGCAGCGTGAGTTGCTGGATGTGGAGTCGGTGGCCGGGCACTTGCTCGTGCCGGGCAGCGTGTTCGCGTTGCTGGCCGAGCATCGTGACCGGTTGTTCCCTTCGGAGTTGTTCGCCGATCTGTTCCCCTCGGGA
>JBBSKO010000303.1:0-2583 GCA_038256225.1 Propionibacteriales bacterium
AGGCCCGTCGCGGACACCCCGAGGTGTCTGCGGCGGGCCTCTCGTCGTCCTGCTGACGAGACGTCAGCCGATCACGGCGCCTCGACCACCGCCAGCCCGTCGATGCGGACGCGGCTGTCGCTGGTCGTGACCAGGCGGACCCGGCCGTCGACCGGGTCGGCGAAGCTCCCGAGGTCGATCCGCGCCATCCGGCCGTTGCGGCCCGACAGGTCGACCACCTCGAGGACCCGACGGCCCAGCAGGACCCGGACGCTGCCGGCGCCGCGTCGGCGCTCGGCCAGCAGCACGAGACGCTCGGCGTCGGCCACCGGCTGCGCCAGGACGTCGCGACGCGAGGTCGAGATCGACACCGTGCCGAGGAAGGCCGCCTCGCGGGACCGCTCGCGCCAGGTGCCGCGCACCCGGTCCAGCTCCCGGTCGTCGACCGGGACCGTGAAGCGCGTGACCACCGGCGTCGGGTCGGCCGTGCCGGCCGCCGAGGTCGCGGTGGCCGCGACCTCGTAGGTCCCCGCGTCGAGGTCGGCCAGCGTCAGCGCACCGTCCTCGCACGTCGTGGCCTGCCCGTCCAGGGTGCACGAGAAGGTCGCACCCTCGGCGTCCGAGCCGAAGCTGAAGGCCGCCGCGTCGGAGTCCAGGATCGCGCCCGGCCCCTCGGTCACGGTCGTCTCCGGAGCCGTGTCCGGCTCGGGCTCCGGCGACGGGTCGGCCAGGATGGTCAGGTCGTTGTCGGTGACGTCGAAGAAGTAGTTGTCGTCCGCCTCGATCCTGATCCGCCCCTCCTCGGTGGGCGTGTCCGGCCAGGTGACCGGCTGCGCACCGTCGTTGGGCACCCGGTCGGCGAGCACCGTCGGGTAGGTCTGTCCCCCGTCGGTGGACAGCGAGATCGTCACCGTGGGCGCGAGGTCCTCGGTGCCGGCCACCGCCCAGGTCAGGTTCTCGGTACGCGTGGCGACGGCTGCGGTCCCCGCGGTGTTCTTCCCGGTCACCAGGAACGGTCCGGCGCTCGGGTCGATGGTGAGCTCGATGTCGCCGTACGCCGTGCCGCCGGCCTGGGGGTCCAGGTCGCGGGCGGTCAGCCGGAAGTTCAGCGACGGCTCGGCGTTGCCGGCCAGCGCGTCACCGGTGTAGTCGGCGGTGGGCAACCACTCCGCGAAGCACTCGCGCAGCTCGACCGGCACGTTGCTGCCGCCGGTGGCGGGCGCGGCCGGCGGCGCCGGGCAGGCGCCCGAGACCGCGTTGGTGTTGTTGGCGAGCACCTGGTCGAGGTCGGGGAAGGTCCGGCTCGGGTCGCCGGTGGCCTGGTTCTCCCCCGGCGAATCGTACTGCAGCGTGCCGGCCGGGGTCACCGGCGCGTAGCTGTCGAACATGCGGAACAGCGGACCGTTGGTCTTGACCTGGTCGACCAGGGCGGTGCCGGTCGCGCCGCCGCGGTCGTTCTGCTCCCAGGAGTAGACCAGCGCGTCGCCGTCGACGTCCGTGCCCTCACCGGTGAGCGCGAAGGGCGTCCGGGCCGGGATCGTCGCCGCCGCGGGCACGTCGACCTCGGGAGCGCGGTTGCCGAAGGACTCGACCTCGTCGCCGCCGTTGGCCTGCGGGCCGCCCTGGTCGGTCTCGTCCACCGCACCGGTCACGGTGACCGACGGGTCGACGACCTCGAGCAGGTCGAGATCGGTGCCGGCCAGCGGACCGCCGTCGAAGGTGACCTGGAACCCGGTGTCGCCCACCAGCGGCGAGCTGCTGCCGTACGCCGTGACGGTGACCGTCGAGGGCGCCAGGACCGCGTCGAGCGCGGCCTTGATGCCGGCCGCGTTGAAGTTCACCCCGCGCACGATGCGCTCGGTGACCTGGCCGTCGGAGCGCAGCCGGAAGCTCAGCCCGTCGGAGCCGAACCCGGCCAGCGAGACCTGCTGCACCTCGTTCAGGTCCGAGCGCCCCGCCAGGATCGTGCCGGTGATGTCGGAGATGCTGCGCTGGCTGAAGTACGGGTCGGTGTGCGGCTGCAGGTCGTCCTGGCGGCAGATGCCGGCGTAAGCCATCACCGAGGAGCCCGAGCCGGGCTCGACCGAGGACCCGCCGGAGCGGTTGCCGCCGGAGCAGTTCAGCTGGGTGCCGTTGAAGGTGTGCGGGCCGCCGAACTGGTGGCCCAGCTCGTGGGCGACGTAGTCGATGGCCATGAAGTCCCCCTCGGGCTGGGGCAGGCCGGTGCAGCCGGCGCCCTTGCGGCTGCCGCCGATGACGCCGAGCCCGGCGATGCCGCCACCGTTGATGCCCAGCGCGACGTGGCCGACGTCGTAGGCGCTCGCGCCGACGATCTGGCCCAGCGCGATCCGGTTGGCGTTCAGCAGCGAGCCGCCGCAGCCCTGGGTGATCTGGGCCTCGGTGTAGCAGGGGTTGGCGCCGCAGGCCCCGCCCGGCTCGGTGGCCTCGGCGAGGGTGTCGAAGGCCAGGTCCTCGGTGCCGTCGATGAGCACCATCCGCACGGCGAGGTCGTCGTTGTAGATCTGGTTGACCCGGTTCATCAGGGTGACCTTCTCGGCCAGCACGTTCTCCGGGCCGAAGTAGGTCGAGTACGACGGGTCGGTC
>JBBSKO010000304.1:0-2566 GCA_038256225.1 Propionibacteriales bacterium
CGGCACCAGGAAGAGGCTGAGGCCCTTGGTGCCCGGCCCGCCGACGCCCTCGACGCCCGCGGGGCGCGCGAGCACGAGGTGCAGGATGTTCTCCTGCAGGTCGGACTCGGCCGAGGTGATGAACCGCTTGACGCCCTCGATGTTCCAGGAGCCGTCCTCGTTCGGGGTGGCCCTGCTGCGTCCGGCGCCGACGTCGGAGCCCGCGTCGGGCTCGGTCAGCACCATGGTGGAGCCCCAGCGGCGGTCGATCATGAACTGCGCGATGCGCTGGTCGCGCTCGTTGCCGTTGCGGTGGACCACCGAGGCGAACGACGGCCCGGCGGCGTACATCCACACCGGCGCGTTGGCGCCCAGGATCAGCTCGCCCATCGCCCAGACCAGGCTGGAGGGGGCGGGCTGGCCGCCGAGCGCCTCGGGGATCTGCAGGCGCCAGTACTCCGCGTCCATCCACGCGTGGTAGCTCGTCGCGAACGAGGCCGGGACCGGTGCGGTGTGGGTGACGGGGTCGAAGACCGGCGGGGTGCGGTCGCTGTCGACGTACGACGCGGCGAGGTCCTCCCGCGCGAGGCGGTCGACCTCGGACAGGATCTCGCGGGCGGTGTCGCTGTCGACCTCGCCGAACGGGCCGGTGCCGAGGACCTCTCCGCGCCCGAGGACCTCGAAGAGGTTGAACTCGATGTCGCGCAGGTTGCTGCGGTAGTGGCTCATGTCCGGGGGGCTCCTTGGCGGATGACGACTGCTGCAGCGGTGATGTTACCGCTCGGTCTACTGACCAGTAACATTATCGTACGGCCGGTTCCCGACCCTCGCAAGGCAGGTCGGACGCCCCGACGGGTCGCCGCGTCTGGGACACTCACGGGGTGCGCGTCTCAGCCAAGTCCGACTACGCGCTGCGCGCCCTGGTCGAGATGGCCCGGGCCGACGGCGAGCGGGCGATCAGTGCCGAGGAGCTCGGCCGACGCCAGGAGATCCCCCACGGGTTCCTCCAGGCGATCCTGGCCGACCTGCGACGCGCCGGGGTCGTCCGGTCCCAGCGTGGCCAGTCCGGCGGGTGGCTCCTGGCGCGCGAGGCCGCCGAGGTCAGCGTGGCCGACGTGATCCGGGCCGTCGACGGCCCGCTGGTCTCCGTCTACGGACTGCGTCCCGAGGGCGTGACCTACAACGACCACACCGAGGTCCTGCAGCGGGTCTGGATCGCGGCACGCAGCGCGCTGCGCGAGGTGTTCGAGGACGTCTCGATCGGCGACCTCGCGGCGGGCGTCCTGCCCGAGGCCGTCGAGGCGCGTACCCGCGACCAGGACGCCTGGCAGCCGCACTGACCCCGCTCCGCCGGGACGGGGTCCTCAGGCCACCGAGAAGCGGCGGCGACGCGGGAGCTGGCCGGCCTCGTCGAGGCGCGCCTCGAGCGTCTCGTTGCGACGGCTGAGCCGCTCGACGTCGCGGCGGGCCTCGGCCAGCGCCCGCGTCGTGCGCAGCAGGGCGCCGTCCAGGTCGGCCGTGGGAGCCGGGGCGGCCGGCAGCAGGTCGGCGAGGTCGCCGCGCACGTCGTGGCCGCCGTCGACCGCCGCTGTGCGCCAGGTCTCCGCCCGCTCGCGCAGCCGCTGCGTGCCGGCGGCGTCGAGCGGGCGCTGGGCCGGGGCCGCGCCGGGCTCGAGGCCGTCCAGGGACAACGACCGGGTGCCGAAGCCGACGACCCGGCCGAGCTCGCGCCAGGCCGCCTCGCGCCCGGCGTCGCCGGGGGGCACGACCACGACGTGCAGCCGGTCGGGGTCGCGCACCGCGCGCTGCCAGCGACCGAGCACCGAGGCCAGGTCGGTGTCGGGGTCACCCGGCTCGGCCCACCCGTCGGGGGCGGCCACGGTGACGACGACGTGCAGCTTCAGGCCCGGCAGCTGTGTGGTCAGCAGGTCGATCTCGTCCTCGGCGGCCCCGGCCAGGGCGGTCTGGCTGACCAGCACCGTGGAGCGGCCCTTCAGCGCGCGACGGGCGATCCCGGCCCACGCGCCCTCGACCTCCTTGCGGCGGTAGCCCCACTCCCGGTGTCGGCGGCGCAGCTCGATCGCGGCCCGGAACGACTCCTCGCGGGCCTTGGTCGGCACGAGCACGTCCAGCTCGGCGAGGTTCGTGCGGTGCCGCTGGACGGCGGTGTCGAGGACGTCGCCGACCCCGGGGAGCCCGATGTGCAGGTACGCCTTGCGCTTGGCCATGGCCGGAGTCTCACGCGACCGGGTCACGCGGCGGCGAGGGGCGGACGGCGCCGGGGCGGCCTGCGGGTGAACACCCGGTGGCCGGTGTCCGGTGTCCGGGGATCGGGACTCAGGCCAGCGCGCGCTGCACCCAGGTCACCAGCGGCCGCAGCGCCTGCCAGTCCCGGCGTACGAGGTCCCCGATCGCGGGGGTGTGGATGACCGGGTCGAAGCCGTGGTCGCGCCCGACCACGATCGTCTTGTGGCGCAGCAGCTCGATCCGCGGGTGGTCGGCCGGGTAGCCGCGCGGCGAGGTCTTCAACCGCTCCCCGCCGACCTCGAAGCCGGCCTCCTCCAGGGTGGTCAGCGTGCGTCGCAGC
>JBBSKO010000305.1:0-2539 GCA_038256225.1 Propionibacteriales bacterium
CCCTCCGGCAGCAGCGCCTCCATCTGGGCGGCGAGGAAGCCGTGGCCGGCCTCGGAGTAGACCCGGTCGTGGATCGCGAGGCTGCGGGGTGCGCCGACGGCGCGCGCGAGGTCGATCGCGTCGGCCGAGCACAGCCAGGGCGCCGAGCTCGGCACGCACAGGACGTCGACGTCGCCGCCCGGCCGCGTGAGCGCGTCGCCGGGGTGGAAGACGGTGAGGTCACCCGTGACGACGTAGCCGCAGTTGGTCAGCCGGTCGAGGTCGGGGTGGATCAGCGCGTGGAGGGCGCCGACCGCGCGCACCGGGAGACCGGCGTCGAACGACTCGCCGGGGCCGACGACCGTCACCCGCTCGGCGACGTCGGGCGCCTCGGCACGCAGCTGCTCGGCCACGGCCGGGATGGTCCAGATCGGGGCGTCGGTGGCGCGGAGGTGGGCGACGTCGAGGTGGTCGGGGTGCTGGTGGGTGACCAGGACCCCGGTCGCGCCGTCGACGGCGCCGGGGTCGGTGAACACCCCGGGGTCGAGGACGAGCGCGACCCCGTCCTGCTCGAGGCGTACGCAGGCGTGACCCAGCTTGGTGATCCGCATGCGCCCACCGTAGGGCGGAACAACCCCGAGGGAGTCGGGGTTGGCACGCCATGAACGCCTCCTCGACCCGGACCATCGCGATCACCGGCGCCAGCGGCGCCGTCGGCGGGCTGGTCACGCAGCAGCTGGCCGGCAGCGACTTCCGCCTCGACCTGCGGCTGCTGGTGCGCGACGCGACCAGGGCGCCCGACGTCGACACCGACGTCCGCGTCTGCACCTACGACGACCGCGAGGCCTCCGTGGCCGCGCTCCGCGGCGTGGAGACGCTGCTGATGGTCTCGGCCGCCGAGGCCCCGGACCGCCGCGCCCAGCACCGCACCTTCATCGCCGCCGCGGCCGAGGCCGGGGTGCGGCACGTCGTCTACACCTCGTTCGCGGGCGCCTCGCCGGAGGCGACCTTCACCCTGGGGCGCGACCACGCCGACGCCGAGGAGGCGATCCGGGAGAGCGGGATGGCGTACACGTTCCTGCGCGACAACTTCTACCTCGACGTGCTGCCGCTCTTCGCCGACGACGCCGGCGTGGTCCGCGGCCCGGCGGGCGAGGGCCGGGTGGCGGCCGTGGCGCGCGCCGACGTGGCCGACGTCGCCTCCGAGGTCCTGCGCTCCCCCGACCAGCACGCCGGGGCCGCCTACGTGCTGACCGGGCCCGAGGCGCTGACCCTCACCGAGGTGACCCGGCGAGCCGGTGCGGTGCTCGGCCGCGACCTGTCCTACGTCGAGGAGACGGTCGAGGAGGCGTACGCGTCGCGCCGAGCGGCGTACCCCGACGTCGAGGAGTACCAGCTGGACGCCTGGGTCTCGACCTACACCGCGATCGCGGACGGCTCGTGCGCCGAGGTCACCGGCGACGTCGAGCGCGTCACCTCCCGCGCCCCCCGCACCCTCGAGGACGCCCTCACGAGGTGACGCTCCCGGACAGCCGAGATGACGCTCGCGGCGCGTCGAGGTGACGGTTGCGGACACCCCGGGTCGCGCTCGCGGCGCCGGACCTCAGCTGGGCGCCGGACCTCAGTTGGGCGCCGGACCTCAGTTGATCGTGGCGACCGAGCCCGAGTCGACCCGGTAGTCGGAGCCGTTGACGAAGCTGGCGAGGTCGGAGCAGAGGAACGCGACCACGTTGGCGACCTCGGCCGGCCTCCCGCGGCGACCGAGCTCCATGTACGGCCGGTCGTTCTCGAGGAAGCTCTCGATCGCGGTGTCGCGGTCGGTGCCCTCGGCCTCGGCCTTCTTGTCCATCATCGCGTCGGTCATCGGGGTGTGGATGAAGGCGGGTGACACGCAGTTCACCAGCAGGCCCTCCTTGGCGTACGAGCGCGACAGGCCCTTGGCGAAGGCCAGCACGCCGGCCTTGGCGGCGCAGTACGGCAGCTCGTCGTCGTAGGGCTGCACCGCGTCCTCGGAGGTGAGGTAGACGATCCGGCCCCACCCGCCGCGGCGCAGCGGCTCGATGAACGCGCGGGTCAGGCGTACGGGCGCGTGCAGGTCGACGTTGATCGTGTCCACCCACCCGGCGTCGTCGATCTCGTGAAAGAGGCCCTGGGCGCCGGTGATGCCGGCGGACTGCACGAGGATGTCGATGTCGCCGACCAGCGCGGCGACGTCCTTGGCCAGCTGCTGGGCGGCCTCGTCGGTCGAGAGGTCGGCCGCGACGGCGTGGAGACGACCCGCGGGGGCGTCCAGCTGCGCGGCGGCCTCGTCGAGGCTCGCCTGGTCCAGGTCGCTGAGGACGACCGTGCAGCCCTCGTCGAGCAGGATGCGGGCGGTCTCCCAGCCGATGCCGGAGTCACCGCCGGTGACGAGCGCGGTGCGGCCGGTGATGCCGAGGTCCATGAGATGCCTTCCTGCGGGGGTACGTCGGAGCGCCGACGCTACGGGCCCCTTCGGGGTGGCCTTGCGCGCCGCAACCGTCATCTCGACTGTCCGCAACCGTCATCTCGGCTGTCCGCG
>JBBSKO010000306.1:0-2538 GCA_038256225.1 Propionibacteriales bacterium
CTCGAAGTCGTGGCCGGCGGTGAGCTCGGTGCGCACGAAGCCCGGCTCGACCAGGCCGACCCGCACGTGCTGCGGACCGAGCTCGCGGCGCAGCGCCTCGGAGAAGGCCCCGACGGCGTGCTTGGTGGCGGCGTAGACGTTGCTCGTCGCCTGCGGCACCCGCCTGCCGCTCGCCGAGCTGATGGTGACCACGTCGGCGACGCCGTGCTCGCCGGCCGCCGCGGCGACCAGGTGCTCCAGGGCGGCGTGGGTGGTGGCGAGCACGCCGGTGAGGTTGACGTCGACCATCTGCTGCCAGTCGGCGAGGTCGGCGTCGCGGGCCAGGTGCTGGTGGGCGACGCCGGCGTTGTTGACCAGCACGTCGATCCCGCCGAGGTCCGCCACGACACGTCCGAGCACGTTCCGGACGGCGTCCGCGTCCGTGACGTCGCACGCATACGCCCGGGCCGTGCCGCCGTCGGCCTCGACGTCGGCGACGAGCGCGTCGGGGCGGTCGGTGCGCCGCGCCAGGACCGCCACCGCCGCCCCCTGCTCGGCCAGCGCACGCGCGGTCGCCTCCCCGATCCCGCTCGAGGCCCCGGTCACCACGGCCGTCCGTCCGGTCAGCGTCTGCTCCGCCATGGCCCCATCCTCGGCCCGGCGGCCACCCGACCGACCCACCCCGGCGGACCGGTCGCGGACCCCGTACCCAAGTCCGGTGCGATGGCCTAGGCTGCGCTCGCGGGCACGAGGAATCCGGTGGGAACCCGGAGCAGTCGCGCTACTGTGACCGCCCTCCAGGACGAGAGTCCGAGGGGGCGGGAGCCAGACCCGAAGGTCCGCTTCCACCCCATCGAACAGGGACGCAGTCATCCCTGAGGAGGCACCATGTCGCCGTTGTACCCTGCCCTCGGAACCACGCCGCTGGCCCCGTCCCTCGTCCAGGTCCCGGCCATCCCGCTCCGCAGCCTCGCCCCGTGGGCGCTGTTCCTCGTCCTGCTGGCCACCGTGGTGATCGTGCTCGCCGGCGTCGACCTGACCATGTTCGGCGTGCCGGGCGGGATGATGCTGCACGAGGTCGTCCACGACGGGCGCCACCTGCTCGGCTACCCCTGCCACTGAGGCGCGGGCCGATGAGCGCCTCGGCGCACACCCCTGCCCCGCACCCGGCCCACCCGGCCAGCACGCCCCCGATCGCTCCCCGCACCCTGCTGGTGCGTGGGCTGCTCGTCGGGCTGCTGGCCGGCCTGGTGTCCTTCGGCGTCTCCGTCGTGGTGGGTGAGCCCACGATCGACGCGGCGATCGCCTACGAGGAGTCGGTCGCCCCGGCACCCGAGCCCGGCGCCCCGGCCGAGGAGGAGCTGGTCTCCCGCGGCACCCAGGCCACGTGGGGCCTCGGCGTGGCCAGCGTCGCGGTCGGCGGCGCCCTGGGCGGCCTGGTGGCCCTCGGTGCGGCGCTCGCGATCGGGCGTCTCGGCCGGCTCGACCCGACCCGTGCCACGGCGGTCGTGGCGGCGGTCGGGTTCGTGGCCGTCGCCCTGGTCCCGTGGCTGGCCTTCCCGGCCAACCCGCCGGGTGTCGGCGACCCCGGCACCATCGGCTCCCGCACCCTGGCGTGGTTCGGCCTGCTCGACGTCTCGGTGCTGACCGCGCTGGTCGCGGTCGTGGTCGCCGTCCGGCTGGCCGCGCGGCTCGACGCGTACGTCGCGGGCGTGCTCGCCGCCGCCGGCTACCTCGTCGTCGTGCTCGTCACGGTCGCGCTGCTGCCCGACCCGGCCCCGCTCGGCGAGGTGCCGGCGCAGGTGCTGTGGGACTTCCGGCTGGCCTCCCTGCTGACCCTGACGACCCTGTGGGGCGTGCTCGGCGTGGGGCTGGTCGGGACGGTCCGACGGCTGCAGCGCGACGTGGTCGCCCGCGCCGAGCGGCGTGCCCTGGCCGCCAGCCTGTGACGCGCCCGATCACGCCGCCCCCGGCAGCGCTCCGCGCCGAGGCGCAGCAGCGGCTGGAGGCCCTGGCCACCCCGGCCGGGGCCCTCGGGCGGCTGGGCGACCTGGCCGTGTGGCTCTCCTCGACCCTCGGGGCGGTGCCCCCGCCGCCCCTGACCGACGTGCGGCTCACCGTGCTCGCCGGCGACCACGGGGTCGCGGCGCACGGCGTCTCGGCCTACCCGGCCGCGATCACCCCGGCCATGGTCCGCACCATCGTGGCCGGCCGGGCCGGCGTCAGCGCGCTCGCGGCGGCGCACGAGGTGTCGGTGCGCGTGCTCGCCCTCGGCGTCGACGACGACCTCGACGGGGTCCCGCTCCCGGTCACGGCCCGGTCGGTCCGGCGCGGCAGCGGCGCGATCCACCTCGAGGACGCGCTCACCGCCGACGAGACCCGGCGCGCGGTCGACGTGGGGCGGGAGGCGGCGCTCGGCGAGGTCGACGGCGGCGCGCAGCTGCTGCTCACCGGCGACCTCGGCATCGGCAACACCACGCCCGCCGCCGCCCTGGTCGCCGCCGCACTCGGCCTGCCGGCAGCGGACGTGGTCGGGCGCGGCACCGGCGTGGACGACGC
>JBBSKO010000307.1:0-2421 GCA_038256225.1 Propionibacteriales bacterium
CGGGTCCCGCCTGAGCGCGGTCGGCGGCGCTGTCACCGTGGTCTCGCTCGTCGCCCTCTTCGCCTTCGGCCAGGCACATGCCGAGCTGGCCACGCTGGTCGGCTCCACCCCGGTGCCACCGGACGTGCTCGAGGCCTTCGATCGCCTCGACACCTCGGTGAGTCTCGGCATCACGACCCTCGTCGCGCTGTTCGGCTTCCACCTCGGGTGGCCCCTGCTGCTCGCGGGCGCCGCCCGCGCCGGCCACGTCGGGAAGCCGCTCGCCCTCCTCGGCGTGACCTCGGTCTTCCTCTCGTTCTTCGGCGCGGCCCTCGGCTCAGCGGGTGAGGTCGCGCTCTTCCTGCTGGCAGCAGCGTGCCTCGGCGCGGTGGGGGTCCACCTGATCCGTCGTGTCCCGGCGGACCGCTGGGCAGGGCCGTGTGCCTGAGCACGGCCCGGGGACCGTCGTCGAGGCCACCGGGTCGGCAGCCGGCTCGGCGAGGCAGTCCTCGTCGGGCGCGGTCTGCGGGCTGACCCAGGTGCACCGGAACGCGGTCGGGTTGATCTCCTGCGGGCTGCGCCGCACCGCCGCGGCCTCGTCGTAGTCCGAGGCCAGCGCGATCAGGGTCTCCTCGGCGTAGACCGTGCCGAGGAAGGTGGTCGGCACCGGACGTCGGTTGGCCGCGGCCTGCGTCGGGTCGTCCAGGTCGATCTCGGCCGACGCGGTGAGCAGCGTCTGGCCGAACTTCGGCGCCACCTGGGCGTTGGCCGCGTTGAACGCGATCACCTCGTCCAGGGTCGAGACCGGGGCGGTCTCGGGCAGCCGCGCCAGGTAGGCGTCCAGGTCGCGCTCGAACTCCTGGGTCAGGATGCTGGGCGCGGTCGTCCCGGTCGGCGCGGCGACCTCGACGAGCTCGGCGCCCTGCCCGCGGAGCACCTCCAGCGCTGCGAGCTAGGTCTCGTTCGAGGAGGCGACGTAGCCCAGCCGTGCGCCTCGAGAGCGTCGGTCGACAACGACGCGGTGTAGTCGACGTCGTCGTAGGCGTCGGCCTGGCCGTCCTGCGTGGCCGGGTCCTCGGGGTCCGCGCCGGTCGTCATGGCCGAGAGCATCGCGGCCGCGTCCCCCACCGAGGGGGTCATCGGCCGGGCGCCCCCGGGAACGGGTCGTGTGCCTGGGAACGGCCCTTGGACCGTTCCCAGGCACACGACTCACCTGGCGCTCAGCCGGCACTCACGGGGAGCTCGGCCGGCGCGTGCGCAGGTCGGCTCAGAAGCGGCCGTACGAGCGCGCGACGTCCCAGATCGGGGCGTACTGCACGGAGCCGCCGGTGCCGGGCGCCTCCCAGACCATGCCGTCGCCGGCGTAGATCGCGACGTGCGAGACCGAGCCGCCCGGGGAGTAGAACACCAGGTCGCCGGGCTGCAGGTTGTCGGCCGAGACCGGGGTGGCCGCGGCGGCCTGGGCCGACGAGGTGCGCGGGATGGTCTTGCCGACCTGCGCGAAGACGTAGCTGGTGAAGCCCGAGCAGTCGAAGCCGGACGGGGTGGCGCCCCCGTAGACGTACGGCACACCGGAGTACTGGCTGGCCGCCTCGACGACGCCGGACGCGGCGCTGCTGGGAGCCGCCGCCGGGGCAGCCTGGCTGGACGAGCCGCCCGACGACGAGCCGCCGCCGGTCTGCAGGGTCTGGCCCGGGTAGATCATGGTCGGGCTGGACACGACGTCGCGGTTGGCGGCGTAGAGGTCCCGCCACGACGTGCCCATGCTCTGCGCGATCGAGGACAGGGTGTCACCGGACTTGACGGTGTAGTCGGCGGCGCTGGCCGGGCTGGTCAGCGCGGGCCCGGCGGCGAGGCCGGCGGCCAGGGCGACGGTGGCCGCCGCGCGGCGACCGTGGTGGCTCTTGACCTCGGCGCGGTGCTTGCCGGGGCGCTGGGTGGTGCTGGTGCGAACGAAAGACATGTGTTCCTCCGGACGCCTACGAAGTTAGCTGTCGGGTTCGGGCCTGGAGGTGCCCGGCCGCCGGTGGGCCCTGGTGGGCCCGGTGGCGGCTTCACCCCGGTGGCACCGCGTCGCGGCGCCACGATGGTTTCTCCGCACCCGCCGTCGTGGTCATTGCTGGCACTCCGGCGCGGCGGGTCTCGGCGACGTCGGGGTGCGGCCCCCCTGCTGGGGAGACGCGGGTGAACGTAGGAGACGCCACGACGAGATCAAAACCGGCGCATGACCCGGACCCAGGGCATGTCTGCACCTCTCACGGGCTGATCGGCTGCAGGCAGGGCCTTGTGCAATTGTGCAGTCCAGACCTGTGTTTTAGGTCACGTGACCTTTGCGGCCCGCCGCGACGGCCGGTCGGGCCGGTCGGATCGGGGCACTGTCCACCTGGCCGTCGATCGAACACATGTTCTACCGTGGGTCCATGCCCGTCCTCCCCCGCGCCC
>JBBSKO010000308.1:0-2405 GCA_038256225.1 Propionibacteriales bacterium
CCTGGCAGCCTCCCGCCGCGGTCTTCGGGCCGGTGTGGACCGCGCTCTACGCCTCGGCCGCGGGCGCGGGCGCCTCGATGCTGGAGCGGGTCCCGGTCGACGACCGGCACGACGTCGAGCGCGCGCTGTGGCTGAACATGGGTCTCAACGCCGGGTGGTGCTGGCTGTTCTTCACCGCCGAGAAGCCGAGGTGGGCGCTGGCCGAGATCGTGCTGCTGCAGGCCTCCACCCTCGACCTCGTCCGCCGGGCGCGCGCCGCCGGCGACGACCGGGCCGCGCTGGCGCTGGCGCCGTACGTCGGCTGGAACGCGTTCGCGACGGCCCTGAACGTCGCGATCGTGCGCCGCAACCCCTGACCTCTCCCCGGCGCGGGGGCGTGGGTCGGCCGTGGCAGGGTGAACGGGTGAGCTACCCCGCCCCGCTGTCCCTGCCCGCCGTCGAGGTCGCCCAGGAGTGGGTGCAGGCCGAGGCCACCGCCGGTCTCGAGCGGGCGCGAGGCCTCGTCGACGCGCTCCGCGCCGCCCCGCCCACCGACGCGCTTGAGGCGCTGCGGCAGTGGGACGAGGTGCACCTCGCGCTGTCGAACGTGGCCGCGATGGGCTCGCTGTTCAGCAACGTGCACCCCCTAGAGGGCGTGCGCGAGGCCGCCGAGCAGGCCGAGCAGGAGGTCATGCGGATGCTGACCGGTCTCGGCCTGGACCGGGAGCTCTACGAGGTCTTCGCCGGTCTCGCCGGCACCGGGCTGGACGCCGAGGCCTCCCGGCTGCTCGGTAAGACGCTCGACGACTTCCGTCGCGCCGGCGTGGACCAGGACGAGACCACCCGGGAGCGGATCACCGCCATCAACGCGCGGCTGACCGAGCTGGACCAGGCGTTCGGGAAGCAGATCCGCGACGACGTCCGGACCGTCCGGGTGGCCCCGGAGCGGCTGGCCGGGCTGCCCGAGGACTGGCTGGAGGAGCACCCGGCCGAGGCCGACGGGCTGGTCACCGTCACCACCGACTACCCCGACGCGGTGCCGGTGCGGATGTTCGCCCACGACGCCGGCGTCCGCGCCGAGATGACCCAGGCGTTCCTGACCCGCGGCTGGCCCGCCAACGAGGCGCTGCTCCAGGAGCTGTTCTCGCTGCGCCACGAGCTGGCGACCCTGGTCGGCTTCGACGGGTGGGCCTCGTACGACGCCGCGGTCAAGATGATCGGCGAGGGTGCAGCCATCCCGGCCTTCATCGACCGGATCGCCGCGGCCGCCGAGGAGCCGATGCGCCGCGACCTGGCGGTGCTGCTGGCGCGCTACCGGGAGGACCACCCGGGCGCCGAGGTCGTCGCCCAGCCCGACGCGTCGTACTACGAGGAGGTGGTGCGTCGCGAGCAGCTGCAGGTCGACGCCCAGCAGGTCCGCACCTACTTCGACGTCGCCAAGGTCCGCCAGGGCCTGCTCGACGTGACCGGGCGGCTGTTCGGGCTGCGCTACGAGCACGTGCCGTCCGCGCCGGTCTGGGCCGAGGACGTCACCTGCTACGACGTCTACGACGCGACCACGCCCGGGGGCGGGGACGACGTGACCGAGCCCTTCGGCCGGATCTACCTCGACCTGCACCCGCGCCAGGGCAAGTACAAGCACGCCGCGCAGTTCACCCTCGCCGACGGCGTCGCGGGCCGGCAGCTGCCCGAGGGCGTGCTGGTCTGCAACTTCTCGCGCGGGCTGATGGAGCACGACCACGTGGTCACGCTCTTCCACGAGTTCGGGCACCTGGTCCACCACGTCCTGGGCGGCCGCGGCCGCTGGACCCGCTTCGCCGGCGTGGCGACCGAGTGGGACTTCGTCGAGGCGCCCAGCCAGATGCTCGAGGAGTGGGCCTGGGACGCCGACGTCCTGCGCACCTTCGCCACCGACGCCTCGGGGGAGCCGATCCCTGCCGAGCTGGTCGAGAGGATGCGCGCCGGCGACGACTTCGGCAAGGGCTACCACGCGCGGACGCAGATGTTCTACGCCGCCGTGTCCTACTGGTTCCACCAGGACCGCCCCGAGGACCTCACCGCCCGGATGCGCGAGCTGCAGGAGGCGTACTCCCCGTTCCCCTACGTCGAGGGCACGCATTTCTTCGCCAGCTTCGGCCACCTCGGCGGCTACTCGTCGGCCTACTACACCTACATGTGGTCGCTGGTGATCGCCAAGGACCTGTTCTCCGCCTTCGACGCGGGCTCGATGTCCGACCCGGTCGTCGCGGCCCGCTACCGCGACCGCGTGCTGGCCCCGGGCGGTGCCCAGGACGCCGCCGACCTCGTCACCGACTTCCTCGGCCGCCCCTACACCTTCGACGCGTACGCGGAGTGGCTCGCGCGGTAGGCGGTCCGCCCCGCGTGCCCCATCCGCCCCAGGAATCCCCGCCCAGGCGGGGGTTCCC
>JBBSKO010000309.1:0-2403 GCA_038256225.1 Propionibacteriales bacterium
CGCGGAGGACCACGGCGCCTGGAGCCAGGTCGCGCTCGAGGTGCCGTCGCCGTGCGCCACCGGCCTGTGCTTCGGCTGCCAGGTCCCGGTGGTGGGGGAGGCCGGGACCCCACGCTCGGCCCGCGCCTGCGTCGACGGTCCGGTCCTGCGCGGCGACCGCGTCCGGTGGGCCGACCTGTGAGCGGCGGGGGAACCGAGGTCGAGGTGGCCGGGCTCCGGCTGCGCTCGCCGGTGCTGGTGGCGGCTGGCTGCGGCGGCACCGGGCGCGAGCTGGCGGGGTACGCGGCGCTGGCCGACCTGGGCGCCTTCACCACCCGCACCGTCACCTCCGACCCCCGGGCCGGCGCGCCCGCCGGACGCGTCGTGGAGAGCCCCTCCGGGCTGGTCCACGCCACCGGGCTGCCGAACCCGGGGCTCGACCACTTCCTGGCCACCGAGCTGCCCGGCCTGGTCGCCCAGGACGCCCGCGTGGTCGTCTCCGTCGCGGTCACCTCGGCCGCCGACGCCTCCGCGCTGGCCCGCCGGCTGGCCCGGGCCCCGGGCGTGAGCGCCGTGGAGCTCGCGCTGGCCCCGCCCGGCGGCCAAGCCGAGCACCCCGACGAGGAGGACCTGTTCGCCGCCCTCGAGCCGCACGAGGCCGCGGGCATCGTCGGCGCGGTCGCCCGTGAGCTGCCCCGCGGGCTGCCGGTCTGGGCCAAGGTGCGCAACGACCCCGACCGGGTCGTGGCCGTCGCCCGGGCCTGCATCGACGCCGGCGCCGGGGCCGTGGTCGTCGGCGACGGGCTGCCCGCGGTGCTGCCGGACGGCCGCGCCGGGGGGCTGGGCGGGCCCGCCGTACGCCCGGTCGCCCTGGCCTGCGTGCGCCGTGTCGTGGCCGCCCTGCCCCACGTCGACGTCGTCGGCGTCGGGGGTGTCGCGACGCCCACGGACGTCCGGGCGTTCCTCGACGCCGGGGCCCGGGCCGTCGGCGTCGGCACCGCCCTGCTGCACGACCCCACCACGGCCGCCCGCCTGGCCGCCGCGCTGCGCGAGGAGACCCGATGACCACCACCCGCCCCCAGACCGGCGGCCAGACCGGCGGCCCGGCCGGCGGCCCGGCCGGCGCCCCCACGTCGTTCGGCGCCCGGCTGCACGCCGCGCTCGCCGACCGCGGCCAGCTCTGCGCCGGCATCGACCCGCACGCCGGGCTGCTGGCCGAGTGGGGCCTGCCCGACGACGTCGGTGGCCTGGAGCGCTTCGCGATGACCGCGGTCGAGGCGGTGGCCGGCGAGGCGTCGGTGGTCAAGCCGCAGTCGGCGTTCTACGAGCGCTTCGGCAGCCGCGGCGTCGCCGTCCTGGAGCGGGTCGTCGCGGCCGCCCGCGAGGCCGGCGCGCTGGTCCTGCTCGACGTCAAGCGCGGCGACATCGGCTCGACGTCCCAGGCCTACGCCGACGCCTACCTCGACCCGGCCTCGCCGCTGGCCGCGGACGCGATCACCGCCAGCCCCTACCTGGGCTTCGGCTCCCTCGACCCGATGATCGAGAGCGCCCGGCGGCACTGCGCGGGTGTCTTCGTGCTGGCGCTGACCTCCAACAAGGAGGGCCCCGAGGTCCAGCACGCCCGGGCCGTCGGCCCCGAGCCCGGCGCCCCCGACGGGCGCAGCGTGGCCGGGGTCGTGCTGGACCACCTGCGCGCGCTCAACGCCGGCGTGCAGCCGCTCGGGTCCTTCGGTGCGGTCGTCGGCGCCACGATCGGCGAGACGACCGAGGACCTGGCCTTCAACGGACCGGTGCTGGCCCCCGGCTACGGCGCCCAGGGCGGGACGCCCGCCGACCTGCGCCGGATCTTCGGCGCCTCCGCGCACGCCGTGCTGGCCTCCACCTCGCGTGCCCTGCTGCGGCACGGCCCCGACCCCGTCGCGCTGCGCGACGCGGTCCGTCGCGGCAACGACGAGCTCGCCGACGCGCTCGCCGACGGGGCCGACGCGTGACGAGTCCCTTGGCGGACCGCCGTACTGGGCGCGGCGCGAGGCGCCGGGTCGTGGCGGCGGTGGCGGGGCTCCTGCTCGGTCCCGGGCTGCTGACCGCGTGCTCGGGGGACCCCGTGGAGGGGTACTGCACCGAGGTCGAGGACCAGCGCGAGCCGCTGAGCGAGGTCGCGGACGCGGGGGGCCCCACGGCACTGCTGGAGGCGCTGCCGGCCTTCGAGGAGCTGCAGGGGGCCTCGCCCACCGACCTGCGCGACGACTGGGACGTGGTGGTGGGCCGCCTGACCGCCCTCGACGACGCGCTGGCGCAGGCCGGCGTCGACCCCGCGACGTACGACGCCGAGGAGCAGGCCGACGACCTCGTCGAGGACGACCGGACCGCCGTCGAGTCCGCCGCCCGCCAGCTGGCCACCCCGGAGATGGTCCGCGCCCTCGA
>JBBSKO010000310.1:0-2360 GCA_038256225.1 Propionibacteriales bacterium
GCCTGGGCGGCCTTGGTCATCAGGAACGCGCCCTTGAGGTGCACGTTCATCACCAGGTCCCAGTCGAGCTCGGACATCTTGAACAGCAGGTTGTCGCGGGTGATGCCGGCGTTGTTCACCAGGATGTGCAGCCCGCCGAGCTCGGCGACCGTGCGGGCCACGGCGGCGTCGACGGCGGCTGCGTCGCTGACGTCGCAGCCGATCCCGACGGCCCTGGCGCCCTCGACCAGCGGCAGCCGGCCGGCCGCGTCGACGGCGGCGGCCTCGTCGAGGTCGACGATCGCGACCGAGGCGCCCTCCTCGGCGAACCGGACGGCGGTGCCGAACCCGATCCCGCGGGCGGCTCCGGTGACGACGGCGACGCGCCCGTCGAATCGACCCATGATGATCTCCTCCTGGTGCTGGGGGCCCAGCTGGTGCTCCAGCCGGCGGTGGGCGAGGTGACTGATCGGTAACCTCGGCCGCGACCGACCTTAGTCCCCGCCCGTGGCCGGCCCGGCGAGGGCCTCGCGGAGGCGGGCGGCGTACGTCGGCGCCTCGCCGTCCTCGTAGCGGGTCCGGGGCCAGAAGAACCCCCGCAGACCGTCGCCCTTTGTCCGGGGCACGACGTGCAGGTGCAGGTGGGGCACCGACTGGCTCACGGTGTTGTTCATCGCCACGAAGCTGCCCTGGGCGCCGAGACCCTGGACCACCGCGGCCGCCAGCCGCTGGGCGGCCTCCAGGAACGGGTCGCGCAGCGCCGCCGGCAGGTCGGGCAGCGTCTCGACGTGGGTGCGGGTCACCAGCAGCACGTGGCCCTTGAACACCGGGCGCCGGTCCAGGAACCCCAGCAGGTCGGGCTCGTCCAGCACGACGTCGGCCGGGGACTCCCCCGCCACCACCGCGCAGAACACGCACCCCGACGTCACTCGCAGGCCACCGGGCCGCAGTCGGGCGCCGGCAGCGGCCGCGCCATCCCCGCCGGGCGGGCGTCGAAGTGGTGGTTGTCGCTGGTCCCGTAGGTCCAGCGCAGGCCTCGCGCGGCCAGGGTCGAGACCACCGGGTGCTGCGAGGAGCGCCACGCCACCCGCGGATGGCTGTGCGACTGCCATCAGGTGTTGGGCACCAGCCCGGTCGCCGAGCGGTACGGGTTCTCCCACGGGTTGATGTCGACCGCGCGGCCGTAGGAGTGTGGCGAGCGGATGCCCGGGCGGTTCACGACGTCGCGGCAGTTGAAGGCGGAGGTGTTGTCGGCCGCCATCGAGGCGTGGTCGTCGGCCCCGCGCACGCGGGCCGACCAGCCGAACCGGTCGACGCGGTACATCGCGCGGATCGGCAGCTGCTGGGCGTACATCGCCCCCAGGGCGCCGGCGACCCGGCCGGCGACGTCGGCGTGGAGGACCATCTCGCCGCGGCGACGGTAGCCGGTGAAGTCCCAGTAGTTGACCCGCAGCAGCCGCAGGGAGGCCCGCCCGACGGGGCAGCCGGCGTGCCAGCTGCGTCCGGTCATGTTGTTCCAGACGCCGCCCGGGATCCTGGTCACGACCGGGTTGGCGCCGTCCCCGACGGCGCGGGGCTGCGGCGGGAGGTCGATCCGCGGCCGGGGCGCACCGCCGGGCAGGCGCACCGGCTCGCCGGGCGGCAGGTTGTCGACGACGTGGACGCCGCTGCGGGCGGCGCGCACCCAGGCCTGGCCCGCGGCACGCGCCTTCCACCGGGTGTCGACGCGCGGGGCGGTCCTCAGCGAGGCGTTGCCGGCCTCGCCCGTGGTGAGACGGCGGGCCGTGCGCCACGCGCCGCCGGCGTCGCGCCGCATCAGCACCACGCGACCGGGGACGCCCTCGCCCTTCCGGGTCCGCCACTGCACCCGCAGGACGGTGCTGCGCTCGTCGACCACCGAGCCCGGGCCGCGGACCGTGAGCACGCTGTCCCGCCGGCGCAGCGTGACCTCCGCGCGCCCGGAGGTGGACCCGGCCAGGACGGCGTCGCCGGCGTACGACGCCCGGAAGGCGTTGGTGCGCGGCGTGCGGTCCAGGACCTGCTCGAGCACGGCCGCCCCGGCGGCGTCGGTGGTCACGGTGGCGACCCTGCGCCAGTCGTCGTCGGTGCGGCGCTCCACGACGACGGGGGCCTCGGCGACCGGGGTGCCGGCCTCGTCGTGCAGCGTGGCCCGCAGCGTCGTGGCGGCCCCGGCGTGCGCCGGGCTGCCGCGCAGCGTGAGCACGGTGGGGACCGGGTCCGCGGCGGCGGCCGGTGCCGCGGCGGCGCCCAGGGGGCCGGCCAGGGCGGCGACCAGCGCGGCGACGAGCAGGGACGTGCGGCGGGGGCGGGTCGTCACGGCAGCAGTCTGCCGCGTGCGACCCGCCTCCGGGCGGAGATCA
>JBBSKO010000311.1:0-2341 GCA_038256225.1 Propionibacteriales bacterium
GGCAAGTCGACGCAGTCGCGGCTGCTCACCACCTGGCTGCGCGAGCAGGGGTACGTCGTCCGGCCCACCTTCGAGCCCGGCGACACCCCGGTCGGGGCCGAGCTGCGGCGGATCGTGCTCAGCCCGGAGACCGGGGCGCTGGCGGACCGCACCGAGGTGCTGCTCTACGCCGCCGACAAGGCCGAGCACGTCGAGACCCTCGTCCTCCCGGCGCTGGCGCGGGGCGAGGTGGTGGTGACCGACCGCTACGTCGACTCGACGCTGGCCTACCAGGGCGCCGGCCGGGCGCTCGAGGTCGCCGAGGTCGCCGACGTCGCGCGCTGGGCCACCGGCGACCTCCGCCCGCACCTCACCGTCGTGCTCGACCTCGAGCCGGCCGCCGGCCTCGGACGGTTCGAGGGGCGGGACCGGATCGAGGGCGAGTCGCTCGAGTTCCACCAGCGCGTGCGAGCGGCGTTCGTCGCGATGGCCGCCGAGGACCCCGAGCACTACCTCGTCCTCGATGCCCGGGCCGGGGTCGACGAGATCGCCGCGCAGGTGCGCGCGGGGGTACGCCGGTGGCTGGTCGCCGCCGCGCGCGGGACCGCCGTCGAGGCGCACCCGTGAGCGTCTGGGACGACCTCGTCGGTCAGCGCCGGGCCGTCGCGGTGCTGCAGGAGGCCGCGCAGAACGCCGCCGACGGTCGCGGGGTCGGCCACGCCTGGCTCTTCACCGGGCCCCCGGGGTCGGGCCGGTCCAACGCCGCGACCGCGTTCGCCGCCGCGTTGCAGTGCGAGCGGGGCGGGTGCGGGGAGTGCCACGCCTGCCACACCGTGCTGGTCGGCAGCCACGCCGACGTGCAGGTCGTCCGGACCGCGAAGCTCTCCATCGGGATCGCCGAGGCCCGCGACCTGGTCCGCAAGGCCGCGCTGGCCCCCAACGGCCGCCGCTGGCAGATCATCGTCATCGAGGACGCCGACCGGCTGACCGAGGGCGCGTGCAACGCGTTGCTCAAGGCCATCGAGGAGCCGACCGACCGCACCGTGTGGATGCTCTGCGCCCCCACGGTCGAGGACGTCCTGACCACGATCCGGTCCCGCTGCCGTCTGGTCACCCTGACCACGCCCGCCACGCCCGAGGTCGCGGCGTTCCTGGAGCGGACCCTCGGGGTGCCGGAGTCGCTCGCGCTGCACGCCGCCCGCGCCAGCCAGGGCCACATCGGCCGCGCCCGCGCCCTCGCCACCGACGAGGCCACCCGGACCCGGCGGCGCGAGGTCGTCGGGCTGCCGGCCGCCCTGGTCTCCCTCGGCGCCGCGATGCGCGCCGCGACCGGGCTGGCCGAGCGGGCCAAGGCCGAGGCGGAGGCGCTGACCTCGGCCCTCGACGCGCGCGAGAAGGCCGACCTGGACGCGGCCTACGGCGTCGTCGAGCGCGGCCGTCGCCCCCGGGAGTACGCCCCCGCGCTGGCCGAGATGGACAAGGCGCAGAAGACCCGCGCCAAGCGCCGGGTGCTCGACGTGGTCGACCGCGGGCTGATGGACCTCGCCTCGGTCTACCGCGACGCGATCACCGTCGGGCTGGGGTCACCGCAGGCGCTGGTCAACGAGGAGATCCGGGGCGAGGTCGAGGACCTCGCCCGGCACTCCACGCCCGAGGTCAACCTGCGTCGGATCGACGCGATCTTCACCGCCCGCGAGCAGATGATGGAGTTCAACGTGCCGGTCGCCCTGGCCCTCGAGTCGATGACGGTGGCGCTGCTGGTGCCCGAGGAGGTCCGGTCGTGAGCTTCGGGATGCGCCAGCAGCGCGCCGTGGTGGTCGTCGTGGCCGGGCTCCTGGCCCTCGCCCTGCTGCTCAGCGCCGGCCTGGCCGCCGGCCTCGTCGTGCTCGGCGACGACGACCAGGACGACGCGCCGGCCGAGACCCCGACCCGCACCGCCGCACCCCTGGACGCCGACGCCGGCGACGCGCGGACGCCTCCCGACGAGTCCCTCGCCCCGTTCTACGACCAGGAGCTCGCCTGGGAGGCGTGCCCGGCGGGGGACTACGAGGACGACGCCGCCGAGTGCGCCACGCTCGCGGTCCCGGTCGACTATGTCGCCGCCGACGGCGCCACGATCGACCTGGCCCTGCTGCGGCTGCCGGCCGAGGGCGAGGCCGTCGGGTCGCTGGTGGTCAACCCGGGCGGGCCCGGCGCGCGGGGCACGTCGTACGCCGCCGCTGCGGGACGCATCCTCGGCGGCGACCTGCTGGCCAACCTCGACGTCGTCGGCTTCGACCCGCGCGGGGTGGGCCGCTCGGCCCCGGTCGACTGCCTGACCGACGCCGAGCTCGACGCCTTCACCGAGGCCGACCCGTCGCCC
>JBBSKO010000312.1:0-2341 GCA_038256225.1 Propionibacteriales bacterium
CTCGAGCAGGCTGGCGAAGCGGTGCGCCTCGAGGGTCTCGTAGTGCGTGACGCTCGGCCGACCGTCGGCCACCACGGCGAAGCGGTGGTCGGAGGTGCCGGGGTGCCGCCCGATCGGGGCGTCGACGGTGCCCTCGAGCGGGTCCGGGTAGCCCTGGACCAGCGCGTGGTAGGTCTTGGCGACGGTCCGCTCGCGGAAGGCGTTCTTGAGCAGCGAGTACGCCCGTTCGCTCTTGGCGATCACCATCACGCCGGAGGTGCCGACGTCGAGGCGCTGGACGATGCCCTGGCGCTCCGAGGCGCCGCTGGTGGCGATCCGGAAGCCCGCCCCGGCGAGGTGGCCCACGACGGTGGGTCCGCTCCAGCCCGGGCTCGGGTGGACCGCGACCCCGACCGGCTTGTCGATGACGACGATCTCGTCGTCGTCGTGGACGATCCCGATCCCCTCGACGATCTCCGGGACCACCAGCAGGGGGTCGTGCTCGACCGGGAAGGTGACCGCGAGCCGGGCGCCACCGAGGACCCGGTCGCTCTTGGCGGCGCCGCCGCCGTCGAGCTCGACCAGGCCGCGGGCGATCAGGTCGGCGGCCCGGCTGCGCGAGACGCCGAACAGCTGGGCCATGACGGCGTCGACGCGCTCGCCCTCCAGGCTGTCGGGCACGTCGAGCGTGCGGTGGTCGGCGGTGCTCACGCGGTCCCGTCCCGGTCCCCGGAGTCGACCGGCGCGCCGTCGACGCGGACGTTGCGGAACGCCTGGACCAGGATCAGCCCGGCGGCGACGTTGATCGCGATGTCAGCCAGGTTGAACACCGGCCAGTTCGGCAGCTGCAGGAAGTCGATGACGTGCCCGCGCAGCGGCGACGGCTCGCGCAGCACCCGGTCGGTCAGGTTCCCGACGACGCCGGCCAGCAGCAGGCCGAGAGCGGTGGCCCACACCAGGCTGCCGACGCGGCGGGAGACCCACAGCACGACCAGCGTGGCGAGGATGGCGAAGCAGCTGAGCGCAACGGTGTACTCGGTGCCGGTGCTGAAGGCCGCGCCCGGGTTGCGCACCAGGGTCAGGTTCAGCACGCCGTCGATGACGCTCACGTCGCCGTCACGGAGCCGGGCCGCGGCCAGGGCCTTGGTGACCTGGTCGGCGGCGTACCAGGTGGTGGCCAGCGTGACGAGCAGGACGACCGACGCGACGCGTCGTCGACGTGAGGGCACGGGGGGCGACACGGGGTCCGGGGACCCCTGCTCGTCGCTCAGCGACGTTCCTCGCGCTGCTTGCATGTCAGGCAGAGTGTCGCACGCGGGAACGCCATCAGCCTCATCTTGCCGATGGCCTCGCCGCAGGACTCGCACCGCCCGTAGGTCCCGTCCTCGATGCGCGCCAGCGCCCGGTCGATCTGGGCCAGCTTGTCGCGCTCGTTGTTGAGGACGGTCAGCTCGTAGTCCCGCTCGAAGCTGCTCGCGCCCACGTCGGCCTGGTCGTGACCGGCACCGTCGCCGGAGTCGCGCAGCAGCCCCTCGAGCTCCTCGGACTGGTCGTCGAGGATGCCCTGGCCGTGCTCGCGCTGCTGGTGCAGCTCGGTGAGGACCTCCTCGACCTCGGCGGCGGTCCAGGCGTCCTCGCCCTCCTTCACCACGAGGTCGGCGACGGGTGCCTGCTGGGCCGCGGTGGCGGCCGAGGTCTTCTTCACGGGGACCAACTTCATCGTCGTCGGGCTGCGGGGTGGCCGTGGTCGGCCCGGCCGGTGTCGCGGCGCTGCACGGAGGTTATCCGGTGGCCCCTCACCCTCCAACCCGAGGCCCGGACGCACCGGAGGCCGGCCCCGTGCGGGACCGGCCTCCGGCGGTGTGCTGCGGGGAGCTGCTCAGCTCTCGTCCTCGCCGAGGATCGAGCGGAGCCGCGTCGGCGGGACCTGGTCCTCGTCGGGCGCCTGGGACTCCGCGGCGCCGTCGAGGGACTCGAGCTGCTGGGCGAAGTAGCTCTTGAGGCGGGAGCGGTACTCGCGCTCGAAGGAGCGCAGGTCCTCCACCTCGGCGTTGAGCTTGTTCCGCTCGTTCTCGAGGTCACCGAAGAGCTGGGTGCGGCGCTCGGCGGTCTCGGTGTCCAGCATCTCGGCGCGGGTACGGGCCTCGGACTCGGTGCGGTCGGCCTTGGTCTTCGACTCGGACTCGAGGCGCTCGGCCTTGGTCCGGGCCTCGCCCACGATCTTGTCGGCCTCGTCCTTGGCCTCCTCGACGAGCTCGTCGGCGTTGCGCGTCGCGAGCTCGAGGAGCCGGGCCGCGGCGTTGGACGCCTCGGCGATGTTGGCCACCCGGGCCGTCTTGACCGGCGCGTCGGGGACGGCGGC
>JBBSKO010000313.1:0-2332 GCA_038256225.1 Propionibacteriales bacterium
CCGTTCGCGACCGCCCCTGGCCACGGCCGCCGCCTCACCCGGGTCGAGCACCTTCACCCGCGGCCGGCCGAGCAGCTCGCCGCGGCGGCGCTCCTCGGCGTCGAGCCGGCGCCAGGCGGCGAGGTCGAGCGCACCGACCTCGCGGCGCAGCCGACGGCGCAGGTCGGTACGCCGGGCCCGTGCCGCGGCCTCGTCGACCGCGTCGGCGCGGTGGCCCGCGTCGAGGTCGTCGAGCAGCACCCCGACCGTCTCCTGGGCGTCGCTCTTGTTGGTGCCGATGAACCCGGTCGGCCCGCGCTTGACCCACCCCGCGACGTAGACGCCGGCGCGGACCCGGCCCCGCTCGTGCGGGACGGTCCCGGTCGCGGCGTCGTGCGGCAGGTCGGTCACGGGGTGGCCGCGGTAGCCGACCGAGCGCACCACCAGACCGGTCTCCAGGTCCTCGGTGAGCCCGGTGGGCACGGCGGTGGCCCGGCCGTCGACCTCGACCAGCCGGGTGCGCTCGACGCGCAGGCCCGCGACACGCTCGCCGGCGGCGTCGCCGAGCACCTCCACGGGCCGGGTCAGGAAGCGCAGCACGACGCGGGGCGTCCCGGCCAGCGGGCGGGGCAGCGCGGCGATCTCGGCCAGCACCCGCTCGCGCGGCGTGGCGCCGAGCACCTCTCCCCCGGTGTCGACGACGACCTCGAGCCGACCGGCCTCGGCCAGCCCGCGCAGGCCGACCAGCTCCGGCACGGTGAACGCGGCGTGGGCCGGCCCCCGCCGCCCGAGGACCACGACCTCCCGCACCCCGCCGGTACGCAGGACGGCCAGGGCCTCGGTCGAGACGTCGGTGCCGGCCAGCACGGCCGGGTCGAGGGTGAGCACCCGGGCGACGTCGAGGGCGACGTTGCCGTTGCCGACCACGACGGCGCGCTCGTGGCTGAGGTCGACGGCCAGGCCGCGCCGGTCGGGGTGACCGTTGTACCAACCCACCAGGTCGGTGGCCGCCAGCGAGCCGGCGAGGTCCTCCCCCGGCACGTCGAGGCGCTTGTCGGCCGAGGCGCCCACGGCGTAGACCACGGCGTCGTACGCGCCGGCGAGCTCGGCCGGCCGGACGTCGCGGCCGACCTCGACGCCGAGCAGGTAGCCGAACCCCGGCTGGTCCTCGATCTTTGCGAACAGCCGCTCGACCTTCTTGGTCGCCTGGTGGTCGGGGGCGACCCCGGAGCGGACCAGCCCGTACGGCGTGGGCAGCCGGTCCAGGACGTCGACCGTGATCTCGGGGTGGCGCAGCAGCTCGTCGGCGACCTGGAGCCCGGCCGGGCCGGCCCCGACGACGGCGACCGCGAACGACCCCCCGGCGCGCAACCGGCGCTGGCGGGGCACGACGGCCAGCGGGGTGCGGTCGCGGTGCGGGAAGACCGCGAAGTAGTCGGCGTTGAGCTGGCGGAACGGCTCCTGGTCGGGCGTCAGCGCGGTGTGCGGGACGACCGCGTCGACCGGGCAGGCCGTCGCGCAGGCGCCGCAGTCGACGCACGAGTCGGGGTCGACGTAGAGCATCTCGGCCTCGGCGAAGCCGGGTTCGCCGGGGGCCGGGTGCAGGCAGTTGACCGGGCAGGCGACGACGCACGAGGCGTCGGCGCAGCAGGACTGCGTGACGACGTAGGGCATGAGGGAAGCCTCAGTGCGCGGCGGAGGCCGGCTCGCTGCGGTAGCGCGAGGGGCGGCCGTCGATCTTCAGCAGCCGCCACAGCACCCCGGAGAGGCGGTTGGTCAGCCCGGCCTCCTCGGCCAGCATCCGCACGTCGGCGAACAGGTCACGCAGCAGCTTGCGCGACTCCGGGCGCCGCCACCACAGGTCCTTGACGACGTGGCGCGGGATGCCCATCTCGCGCTGGGCGCGGCGGCTCGGGACGAGGATCTGGTCGCAGAGGACCCGCATGATCAGCGGGAAGGCCAGCGACAACCAGCACCGCTGGACGAAGCCGAGCTGCGGGGCCCGGTGGGTGATGAACTCGTGGGCGAAGCCGATGTGGCGGGCCTCCTCGGCGACGTGGATCTGCATCACGCGGCGCAGCAGCGGGTGCAGGTCGTCACCGGAACGCAGCATCGACTTCTGCACGTGGTCGATCGGCTCCTCCCCGGCGAGCACGCCGACGAAGAACGCGACCGGCAGCCAGCGGGCGAACAGCGGCAGGAACGGGGCCAGCACCCGGAAGCCCCAGGTGCCGCCGGTGACGTCGGCGCCGGTGCGGTTCACCAGCTCCTGGAACATCTGGGTGTGGTGGCACTCCTCGGTCGCCTCGTGGGTGGCGTACCGGAACTCGGGCGAGCCGTTGGGCCGGGTGAA
>JBBSKO010000314.1:0-2326 GCA_038256225.1 Propionibacteriales bacterium
AGCACGGACCGGTAGAACTCCATCGCCTCGCGGGTGGTGGTGTCGAAGTTGAGGTAGGCGTTGAGCTGCACGGACATGGGGGCCTCCGGGTCGTGAGGGGTTGGGACAGGACGTGGTCGGGGGTACCGACCGTCGGAGGGCCCGGGTCTCATCGGTGGTCGGTGCGCTCCAGGGCCCCGTCGACGAGGTCGGCGAGCGGGGCCCGCACCGGCCGCCCGTGCCCGGGCACAAGGACGTCCGCCGGGACGTCGCGCAGGTCCCGCAGCGTCCGTCGGACGCGGTCCTCGTCGTGGGCGAAGAGTCCCGGCAGCCGCTGCGGGCCGTCGTGGCGGCACAGCGGGTGACCCGTGACCAGGGCGTCCCCGCTGAACAGGACGCCGGTCGAGGGCATCAGGAAGGCGGTGTGGCCGGAGGTGTGGCCGGGGGTGTCCACGGCGACCAGGCGCCCGGGTGCGTCGACGGGGCTCTCGTGCGGGGCCGCCTCCACCCCGGAGAGCCGCATCCGGACGTGGGACCCGACCGCGCGCAGCGTCTGGCCGACCCAGCGGGCGCCGGCGGGGGTACGGGCCTGGGCGAGCAGCCGGCCTGCCGAGACCTGCTCGAGGCGTTCGCGCTGGGCGTGCGCGACCTCGTCGGCGCCGGTGACGACCCGGCAGCCCGAGAGCGCCCGCACGTGGGGGACGCCCCCCAAGTGGTCCAGGTGGGCGTGGGTCAGCAGGACGGCGACCACGTCGGAGGCACGCCGCCCGACGGCCTCGACCGAGGCGACCACGGCCTCCGCGTCCAGCGGGTAACCCGCGTCGACGAGGGTGACCTCCCGGCCCTCGGTCACCACGGCCCAGTTCACGTTGGTGCCGGTCACGACGTGCACGTCGTCCGCGACGCGGGTCAGCTGCACGGTCCCCCTGGCCATGGGTGCACCGTGCCACAGGCGGGGTGCGGGCCCGTAGCCTGCGGCGGGTGCAGTGCGACTACTTCGACGCCGGGGTCTGCCGGTCCTGCACGTGGATGGGGCAGCCGTACGACGAGCAGCTCGCCGCCGTGCACGCCGCCGCCGTCGTGGCGCTGGGCGAGCGTCCCGGCCTGGTGTGGGAGGAGCCCGTCGCGCGGGCGGAGGAGGGCTTCCGGAACAAGGCCAAGATGGTCGTCGGGGGCACCGTCGAGGAGCCCACGCTGGGCATCCTCGACCGCGCGGGCCACGGCGTCGACCTGCGGCACTGCGGCCTCCACGAGCCGGCGCTGCACGCCGCGCTGCCGGTGCTGGCCGCGCTGGTGACCCGCGCCGCGCTGGTGCCGTACGACGTCCCGACCCGCCGCGGCGAGCTCAAGCACGTCCTGGCCACCGTCGCCCCCGACGGCGGGCTGATGGTCCGCTTCGTCCTGCGCAGCACCGAGTCCCTGCCGCGGCTGCGCAAGCACCTGCCCTGGCTCCACGAGCAGCTGCCCGGCCTGGTCGTGGCGTCGGTCAACCTGCAGCCCGAGCACAAGGCCGTGCTCGAGGGTCCCGAGGAGGTCCTGCTGACCGAGCGGGGCGCGCTGCCGCTGCGCCTGGCCGGCCTCGACCTGCGACTGCGCCCGCAGGGCTTCTTCCAGACCAACACCGCCGTGGCCGCGGCGCTGTACGCCGAGGCGGCCGCCTGGACCCGCGACCTCGGGGCACGCAGCGCCTGGGACCTCTACTGCGGCGTCGGCGGTTTCGCGCTGACCCTCGCCGGGGCCGGCGTGCCCGACGTGGTCGGGGTCGAGCTCAGCGCGGAGGCGGTCGCCGCCGCCGGGGAGAGCGCCGAGCGGGCCGGGCTGGCCGGGGTGCGGTTCGAGGCCGGCGATGCGACGGTCTGGGCGGCCGCGCAGGAGGACGCGCCCGACCTGGTCGTGGTCAACCCGCCCCGGCGCGGGATCGGCGACGACCTCGCGGGCTGGCTGGACGCCTCGGGCGCGCGCCACGTCCTCTACTCCAGCTGCCACAGCGGGTCGCTGGCCCGCGACCTCGACGCGATGCCGTCGTGGCAGCCGGTGCGCGGCCGGGTCTTCGACATGTTCCCGCAGACCGCGCACCACGAGGTGCTGGTGCTGCTGCGCCGTCGGTAGCGCCGGTCGACCCGTGGACCCGGCCGGCCACGCGTCTCAGAGGTGCCGTCCGGCGGCGTCGAGGGCGAACGCGGCCAGGCCGACCCGCGGCACCAGCCGTGCTGCCGCCCGGTCGGGGTCGGGGTCGGCGAGCCAGGAGTAGTCGATCGCGGTGAACCCGCTGCGCAGCAGCAGCGTCGCGGCGTACGCGCCGGCGAGGTCGTCGGGTCGCGGGTCGTGGGCGAGGTCGCGGCCGGGC
>JBBSKO010000315.1:0-2318 GCA_038256225.1 Propionibacteriales bacterium
CTGGACGCGGAGCAGGCCGAGAACGCCGCCCTGATCACGGCCATCTCGGTGCGGCGCGGGATGCCGGCCCGGGCGGCGTCCATCGCGCTGGCCACGGCGTACCAGGAGTCCGACCTCTACAACGTCGAGTTCGGCGACCGCGACTCCCTCGGGCTCTTCCAGCAGCGGCCCTCGCAGGGGTGGGGCACCGAGGACCAGGTGCTGGACCCCGTCTACAGCACCAACGCCTTCTACGACGCGCTCGCCGACGTCGACGGCTACGAGGGACTCGAGATCACCGTGGCCGCGCAGGAGGTGCAGCGCTCGGGGTTCCCGAACGCCTACTCCGACCACGAGCGCGACGCCCGGGCGCTCGCCTCCGCGCTGACCGGCAACTCGCGCGCCTCCTTCACCTGCGAGACCGACGACGACGCCGAGCCCGCCAGCAGCGAGCTCACCGGCGTCGGCCTCACCCCGCGGGCCGAGACCGTGCGCCAGGAGCTGCTGGCCGTCTTCGGCGACGACCTGGCCCTGGGCGGCTACGCCCCCGAGGGCGTCTCGACCGGCCACATGGAGGGCTCGGCCCACTACTCCGGCCGGGCGGTGGACGTGTTCGTGCGACCGATCAGCGACGACAACAAGACCCGGGGCTGGGCGATCGCGCACTACCTGGTGGCCCAGGCCGACCGCCTGGACGTCGACACCGTCATCTTCGACGGACAGATCTGGACCACCCGACGCTCCGACGAGGGCTGGCGGGACTACGACGTCGACACCTCCGACGTCGACCGGGCGACCGCGGCCATCCTCGAGCACCAAGACCACGTGCACGTCGACGTGGCGGAGTAGGCCGCTCAGGCCAGGCGGCGGACGGCGGCGTCGACCCGCTCGTCGGTGGCGGTGAACGCCACCCGGACGTGCTGGGAGCCGGCCGCGCCGTAGAACACCCCCGGCGCGACGAGGACGCCGCGCTCGGCCAGGTCGGCCACTGTGGTCCAGCAGTCCTCGCCCCGGGTGGCCCACAGGTACAGCGACGCCTCGGAGTGGTCGACCCGGAAGCCGGCACCCTCCAGCGCGCCGCGCAGCCGGGAGCGGCGCGCGGCGTAGCGCGCGTGCTGCTCGCGGGCGTGGTCGGTGTCGGCCAGCGCGACGGCCATCGCGCGCTGCTGCGGCCCGGGCATCATCAGCCCCAGGTTCTTGCGCACCGCCAGCAGCTCAGCCACCAGCGCGGCGTCACCCACGACGAACGCGCAGCGGTAGCCGGCGAGGTTGGAGCGCTTCGACAGCGAGTGGACCGCGAGGATGCCCTCGGTCGACCCGCCGTTGACGTCGGGGTGCAGGACCGAGACGGGCTCCGCGTCCCAGGCGCACTCGAGGTAGCACTCGTCGGAGACCAGCACCGTCCCGCGCTCACGGCACCAGTCGACGACCTTGCGCAGGTGCTCGACCGGGAGGACGCGCCCGGTCGGGTTCGACGGCGAGTTCAGCCACAGCAGCGCCGGCACCTCCGGGCCGAAGGAGGTCAGCGAGTCGGTGGCGACCGGCCTGGCGCCCGCCAGCACGGCCCCCACCTCGTAGGTCGGGTAGGCCAGCTCCGGGAACGCGACGACGTCGCCCGGCCCGATCCCGAGCTGGCCCGGGAGGTGCGCGACGAGCTCCTTGGAGCCGGTCACCGGCAGCACCTGGTCCAGCCCGAGGCCGGTCACCCCGTGGTCACGCGCCAGCCAGTCCAGGACGGCCTGGCGGGTGGACTCCAGGCCCAGCGTGGTCGGGTAGCCCGGCGAGTCGGCCGCGTCACGCAGCGCCTGCTGCACCACCTCGGGGGTCGGGTCGACCGGGGTGCCGACCGAGAGGTCGACGATCCCGTCCGGGTGCCGCCGCGCGGTGGCGGCGTACGACGTCAGCCGGTCCCACGGGAAGTCCGGCAGCCGGGCGGAGACCGAGGGCCGCGACGGCCGGATCGGCGTCAGCCTTCCTGGTTCTGCGGGGGCAGCGCGGCGATCATCGGGTGGTCCTTGTCGATCTCGCCCATCTTGGCGGCGCCGCCCGGGGAGCCGAGGTCGTCGAAGAAGTCGACGTTGGCCGCGTAGTAGTCCTTCCACTCCTCCGGGGTGTCGTCCTCGTAGAAGATGGCCTCGACCGGGCAGACCGGCTCGCACGCACCGCAGTCGACGCACTCGTCGGGCTGGATGTACAGCATCCGCTTGCCCTCGTAGATGCAGTCGACGGGGCACTCGTCGACGCAGGCGCGGTCCTTGAGGTCGACGCACGGCTGGGCGATGACGTAGGTCATCCGGTCCTCCAATGACGAGCAGGTGCACGGGGTGGTCGGGAGCGCC
>JBBSKO010000316.1:0-2296 GCA_038256225.1 Propionibacteriales bacterium
ACACCGGCTCGCAGGGCTTCACCGTCGACGTCTACCGCGACTTCTCCCAGCCCGGCAGCAGCGAGGTCGAGCGGACCGAGCGGTTCACCACCGTCTACACGCCCTCGGACGGCGTCGAGTGCGTGCCGCCGGGGAGCCCGGCCGCCGACTGACCGGGGGCCGGCCGTTCGCCGCCCGCGGACGGCTGCCGGGCCCTACGATCAGGCGGTGCTGGTCCACCTGCGCCTGACGGTGCCCTCCTCCCTGACCCCCGACGTACGACGGCTGCTGCTCGAGGACGGCTGCGGGACCAACGTGGTGCTGCACGCCGGGGCCTCGCTCGAGCCCGAGGGCGACCTGCTCGAGTGCGACGTGGCGAGGGAGTCCGTCAACCGGCTGCTCGGGGAGCTCGACGAGATCGGGGTGGTGGAGCGGGGCGGCATCCTGGTGAGCACGCCGGACAGCACACCGTTCGCGGCTGCCAAGGAGCTCGAGGAGGCCGCGCCCGGTGACCCCGAGGACGCGGTGATCTGGGACGCCGTGCTCGAGGAGGCCGAGGACGGCAGCGTCCCGACGCTGTCCTACCAGGTGTTCCTGACCTGTGCGGTGATCCTGGCCGCGATCGCCGTGGTCACCGACTCGGCGGTGCTGGTCGTCGGCGCCATGGTCGTCGGACCGGAGTTCGCCTCGGTCGCGGCCGCCTGCGTGGGAGTCGTCTTCGGGCGGTGGGGCCTGGTGCGCAAGGCCGTCGGGCTGCTGCTGGGGTCCTTCACCCTGGCCGTCGTGGTCGTCACGCTGCTGGCCCTGGGGTTGCGGCTGGTGGGCGTCCTCGAGGTCTCGGACGTCACCGCGGCCCGCCCGCAGACCGACTTCATCTGGCACCCGGACGTCTGGTCCTTCCTGGTGGCCCTGACCGCCGGGGTGGTGGGGGCGCTCGCGCTGTCGCTGGGGAAGACGTCGGCCATGGTCGGGGTCTTCATCTCGGTCACCACGGTGCCGGCCGCGGGGAACCTTGCCCTCGGGCTGGCCTTCCTCGAGCAGGGGGAGATCGCCGGCTCGCTGGCCCAGCTGGGCCTCAACCTGGTGGGGCTGTTCCTGGCCGCCACGCTGTTCCTGACCTTCCAGCGGCTGTGGTGGGGCCGGCTGTCGGGCTACGTCGAGCGACGGTTCGGTGCGCTGCGCTGACCCTCAGGGCCGCGTCGGTGGCTGCAGGTAGGCCAGGTCGTGGTGGGGGAGCAGCCCGAGCCGCTCGTAGAGCGCGAGGGCAGGGTCGTTGTCGACCTCCACGTGCAGCCACAGGGTCCGCGCGCCGTGCGAGGCGCCCCAGTCGAGCAGCTCCCCCATCAGCGCGGTGGCCAGGCCGCCGCGGCGTCGGTCCTCCTCGACGTGGAGGGCGTGGACCCCGAGCCAGTCCCCGTCGTACGCCGCCCGCCCCTGCGCCACCACCCGGCCGTCCTGCTCCAGCACGACCTGCGCCCGCGGCCCGTCCTCGGTCAGCACCGGCGTGGGCGCCGCGCCGCCTCCGGTCGGCCCGCAGGCGCGCAGCGCCCGGGCCACCGAGCCCAGGAGGAAGGTCGAGGCGCCGCCGTCGACCGCGGTCCAGCCCCGCCCGGTCGCGTGCCGGTGAGTGGGGGACCCGGCCTCGACCTGGACCAGCGGCTCGCGCTCGCGCGCGGCGTAGAACCCCGCGACCCCGGCGAGCGCGTCGTCCAGCGGCACGCCCGGGTCACCGATCGCCAGCGCCGAGTTGGCCCGCTTCAGCAGCCGCCCCTGCGGCTCGGTCTCGGTGCGCAGCACCCAGTCGCCGAGCTGCTCGGTCACCACGGTCGGCCACATCACCAGCGCGTGGCCCTCGGCGTCGCGGGCGGACACCCGCTGGCGCACCGACGGCCGCGGGGGCACGGGCTTGCCGGAGACCACGTCGGCCAGGCGGACGGTGACGGCGGGCCCCGACTCCGGCTGCACCACGCACTCGTGCTCGCCCCAGGAGGTGCACACGCCCAGCAGGTCGGTCATCGCGGGGCCGCCGCTCGGGCCGGTCTCGCCGGGGACGAGACGGCGTACGACCACGCGCAGGCCCACGACGTGCGGGCCCAGTCCGCGGGCGGGGGGCGAGGGTGGCACGCAGGGATACTAGGCTGAGGACGCTCCCGACCACCCCGTGCACCTGCTCGTCATTGGAGGACCGGATGACCTATGTCATCGCCCAGCCGTGCGTCGACCTCAAGGACCGCGCCTGCGTCGACGAGTGCCCCGTCGACTGCATCTACGAGGGCAAGCGGATGCTGTACATCCAGCCCGACGAGTGCGTCGACTG
>JBBSKO010000317.1:0-2277 GCA_038256225.1 Propionibacteriales bacterium
GTGCAACACCCAGCCGTGGCGCGTCGACGTGCTCTCCGGCGACGCCGCCCGGGAGCTGTCGGCGGCGATGCTGGCCGGGCTCGAGCAGGGCGGCAGCGACCTCGACTTCCCGCAGGCCTACACCGGGGTGCACCGCGACCGTCGCCGCGAGAGCGGCTGGCAGCTCTACGACGCCGTCGGCATCGAGAAGGGCGACCGGGACCGCTCGTTCCTGGAGGGCCTGCGCAACTTCGAGCTGTTCGGGGCCCCGCACGTCGCGATCGTCTCGGCACCGCGCGAGCTGGGGACCTACGGCGCGATCGACTGCGGGCTGTACGTCCAGACGTTCCTGCTGGCCGCCCAGGCGCTCGGGCTCGGGGCCTGCGCGCAGGCGGCGCTGGCCGGGCAGTCGCCGCTGCTCCACGAGCACCTCGATATCCCGCCGGACCGTGCGGTCGTCTGCGGGATCTCGTTCGGCCGGCCCGACCCCGCGCACCCGACGGCGTCCTACCGCACCAGCCGGGCGCCGCTCTCCGAGACGGTCACGCGCCGGGACTGAGCCGCCCGGGGCGACCGGGCCCTCCCGCCCGGTCGACGCGCGCCACCCGACGCAGGTCGGCCGGCGACCCCGGCGTGGGGAAGTACCGCCACACCACCGCCGACTGCCCCATCGTCCAGGTCGCGTTGAGCACCCAGTAGACGAGCAGCGCGGCGGGGACGACCGCCGCGGCCACCGCCATCCCGAGCGCCGAGAGCAGCGGCATCACCTGCTGCGCGCTGGCCATCGCCTCGGGCAGGTCGGCCGAGAGGGTGTTGGGCAGCACCAGGAAGCGCTGGGTCACGAAGCTGAGGCCGCCGGCGAGCACCACCAGGACGACCACCACCGCCAGGTGGCCGGCGCCGCCGCCGAGGTAGCCGCGCTCGGCCAGCGGCACGCCGACCAGGCTCGCCGCACCCAACGAGGCGACCAGCCCCGCGTCCATCGCCCCGACCGGGCTCCCGGCGGCGACGTCGGAGACCAGGTGGTATAGCGAGATCCACACCGGCAGCTGCAGCAGCAGCGGCAGGCACCCCAGCCGCGGGACGCCGTGCTCCGCCGAGATCCGCTTCCTCTCCTCGGCCAGCGCCCGCAGGCTGTCGGGGTCGCGCCTGCCCTTGTAGCGCGCGGTCAGCTCTTTCAAGTGGGGCCGGGCGCGGGCCGAGGCGTGGGCCAACCGGACGCCCTGGACGGCCAGGGGCAGCAGGGCGAGACGCACGGTCACCACGACCGCCGCCACGCAGAGCACCCAGGTGGCGCCGGCGCCGGGGTCGGCGCCTAGCGAGGTCAGGCCGGTGTGGGCGGTGGCCACCACGGCGGCGAGGGCGTGCGAGATCGGGTCGAGCAGGGACATGAGGAGCTCCTGGAGGGCGAGACGGGGTACGGGCCGTGGCTCGCGCAGGCGCGAGCGTCAGGCCGGACCCGGAGCCCGGGGGCGCACGGGGTGGTGCCCCGGGTCGGTGACCCGCCCGGCCAGGTGCAGCGGCACGTCGGCCCCGCGTGGTCGGGCCGTCACCGGCCCGCGATGCACCCCGGCCCAGCCCGGTCGGCCGCCGCCGAGCAGCGCAGCCAGCGCCACCGCGACCACGGTCAGCGCGAGCGAGGTCGGCGCCTCGCCCGCGACCAGGACCGGGAGCAGGTGCACGACCACGAGGGTCAGCACCACCGCCACGGCGGCCGCCAGCACGACCCGCAGGCGCGCCACGACGGGCGTACGCCCGGGGCCGCCGCTGGTGCTCATGCCGGTCAGACTAGTGGCCCCGTCCCCGGACCACCCGTGTCACAGGTGGTCCGGGACAATCAGCGCGTCGGGGTCGCTGCGCAGCGGCATCGCGGCCACCGCGACACGGGTCAGAGCGACGGCACCGTCGACCAGCTTGCGGCGCTTGCGCTCCCCCAACGCCTCCCACCCGCCCTCGGTACGAAAGTCGAGCACCTCCCGGCTGCCCCGCTCAGCGGCGTCCCGCCACTCCTCGTCGGTGAAGACCGGGGTGGCGCCGACGGTCGGCCGCTCCGGCAGCGCGGTGAGCACCGGCAGCACGACCTCGCCGGCCGCGGCCTTGTGCCGGTAGCGGCGGGCCTTGTCGAGCGCGGCGAAGTCGCCCGGCACGGACTGCCGCTTCCAGGGCGGTCGGGTCGCGGCGAACAGCTCGCGGGCGACCGCCTCGACCCCGACCGTCATCTCGTGCTCGGTGAACCTCACGCCACCATTCTCCCCCGGGTGGGCCGCCGCCCCCGTGGCAGGGTGACGGGAGGCACAC
>JBBSKO010000318.1:0-2273 GCA_038256225.1 Propionibacteriales bacterium
GCGCCTCGGTGGCCTCGGCCTCGCGCAGGCGGGTCTCGGCGACCTGCTCGGCGCGCCGTTCGGCGGCCGCGCGGTCCTGCTCCTCGCGCTCCGCGGCGTCGCGCTCGGCCACGGACTTCTCCTGCGCGGACTGCTGCTCGGCGACGGCCTTCTCGCGCTCCGCCCTGGCCCGGGCCTCGCCCTGCTCCTCGGCGGTCTCCCGGCTGGCCTCGCGCATCTCCTGCGTGGCCTCGTGGCGCTTCGCGTCGGCGACCGCCTCGTCGGCCACGGCCTGCTTGCGGCGCTGGGCCTCGGCCTGCTGGAGCTGGCCCTCCTCGACGAGGTCGTCCTTGCCGGTGACGGCGCCGGCGACCTCCTTGGCCTTGCCGGTGAGGCCACCGATCAGGCCCTGACGTGCCTCTGCTGACTTGTCGTTGCTCATCCCTCGACACTGGGGCCGGCCGAGGGGCTCGCGCACCATCCCTGGGGTGGAGCGGGATGTGACCTCCGGCTCAGCACCAGCACCCGGTCCGGTGCTCAGCAGCCGGTGAGCCGGGCGTCCTGGCGGGCGTCGTCGCCGTAGCGCCGGGCCTGCGCCACGTCGGGGAACACCACGCTGGCCGGCCCGGCGAAGCCGAGGGTGCCGCCGACCACGCAGGTGGTGACCCGGTCCTGGCGGACCGAGGCGACCGCCCGGGCGAGCACGAACAGCTCGGAGGGAGGGAGCCCGCCGGTGTCGAGGTGCGCCATCACGCTCAGCACGCCGCGCTCGACGAACCCGGGCTCGTCCGCGCGGGACCGCACCTGCGCGGCGATCCCGCGCAGCACCCGTTGCTGGTTGGCCGAGCGGTCGAAGTCCCCGCCGGGGAGCTCCTTGCGGATCCGCGAGAACGCCATCGCGTCGTAGCCGCTCAGCCTGATCCGACCCTCGGCGAAGCCGTCGTCCTTGAGGTTCGGGTCGGCGAACGGCCGCGGGTTGGTCACCGTGATCCCCCCGATGTCGTCGACCATGTCCTCGAAGAACGGGAACCGGGTGACGACCACGTAGTCGGGCTCGATCCCGACGAGGTCCCCCACCGTCTCCCCGAGCAGGCGGGGTCCGCCGTAGGTCAGCGCGGCGTTGACGCGGTCGGAGCCGTACCCGGGGATCGGGACGTAGGAGTCGCGCGGGACGCCGATCGCGGTGGCGGCCCCGGTGGAGGGGCGCAGGCCGATCAGCTGCAGCGCGTCGCCCCGGGCGCGCAGCATGTCCTCGCCGGGGCGCGCGTCCGAGCCGACCGCGAGGATCCACACGACGTCGTCCTCGAGCGCCATCCCCTCGGCCGAGCGGACCTTGACCAGGGCCGCCTCGGTGGGGGCGACGGTGGACGCGGGGACGACCAGTGCTGCCGCGGCCAGCACCACCGCCAGCACCACCGCCCGTCGCGCGCCCGCTGCCGTACGTCTCCCGGTGCTCGTCCCCCTCATCGCTGCCTCCCCCGCTCCACGTCGTAGCCGACGACCTGCCAGGCGCCGCGCCGCGCCGGGTCCGGCGTCAGGTAGAGCCGACCCCGGACCCGCTCGACCCGCTCCCGGTCGCCGAGGAGCCCCATCACCAGCGTGAACCGGGACGTCGCCGCCTGCGCCCGACCACCGGTGGCGAGCAGGTCGACGACCACGTCCCCGCGTCGCCCGACGACGTCGTCGACGCCCGCGGGCAGGCCTGCGTTGGTCGTCAGGGCGCGGTCCTCGCGCGCCTGGGCGGCCGCGCCGCGGGTGAACCCCGGGAAGGTGTCCGCGACCCGCGACGGCGGCCCGCCCTCGCCGAGGTACGCCGCTGTGAACCACCGCGCGGTGAGCGTCCCGACCGCGTCGACGGCGTCGGCGCGGCGGGGGCTCTCCAGCGTCCCGGTGACCCGACCGACCGAGACCGTGGCGCCCGCGTCGGTCGGCACGGCCCACCCGGACGGTGCCGCGTCCGTCGGCCCGGCCGTCGACCCGGACGGCTGGTCGCCGCTGCAGCCGGACAGCGCGCCCACGGTGACGAGTGCGACGACGGCGCAGCGCGCGGTGACCCGGGCCGGCACGCGGGTCGACTCCGACACGCCGACGGCAGCGCCGGGTCGCGCGGTTCTGGGGGTCATCGCCGGTCCTCGTGGGGGGTGTGCCGGGGCTTTCGAGGTCCAGGGTGCCCGACGCCACAGCCGCCCCCGCGCATTTGCCCAGCGGGGGGACTAGCCTGGGTCGCGATCATCACACCGCGCGCTCACTGGAAGAGGCGAAGCAAGTCGTGCCGCAGTCGTCTGGCAGCTCAA
>JBBSKO010000319.1:0-2262 GCA_038256225.1 Propionibacteriales bacterium
ACCTCGTCGACCGGCTGGTCGTGGTGGACATCGCCCCGGCGACCAGCGACGGCGCCGGCGAGTTCGAGCACCTGCTGGGGGCGCTGGCCGGCGTCGACCTGACGACGCTGGAGCGGCGCGGTGACGCCGACGAGCAGCTCCAGGAGGCCATCGACGACGAGCGGGTCCGCGGGTTCCTGCTGCAGAACCTGCGCTCCGGCCCGGGCTCCGAGGGCGGCGGCTTCCGCTGGCAGGCCAACCTCGACCTGCTCCGCCGGGAGCTGGGCGACATCGGCGCCTTCCCCGACCTGGGGTCGACCTTCGACCACCCGGTGCTGTGGATGGCGGGGGAGCGGTCGCGGTACGTGCTGCCCGAGCACGAGCCGACGATGCGGCGGCTGTTCCCCCGCACCACGCTGGTCACGATCAAGGGCGCGGGGCACTGGGTGCACTCGGAGAAGCCGGAGGCGTTCGTGTCGGCGCTGCGGGTCTTCCTCACCGCCGGCGACCGCTGAGCCGGATCTGGGCCGCAGCCCCGGCCCGGTCGACCCGCAGCGCGCACCCGCTCAGGCGGGTCGCCGCACGACCACCCGGGGGAAGCCGCCCGAGACGGCGTCGGTGTCGGCCACCTTGGTGAAGCCCGCCGACTCGAAGAGCGCGAGCGTGCCGACGTAGGCCATCGTCAGGTCGACCTTCGCGCAGCGGTTGTCCACCGGGTAGCCCTCGACGGCGGGGGCGCCCTGGCTCTCGGCGTAGTCGGCCGCCCCGGTGACCAGGTGGGGTGCGACGCCGCGGCCCCGGAACCCGGCGCGCACCTTCACGCACCACAGGGACCAGGCCGGGAGGTCGTCGACGTGGGGGATCTTGCGGGAGCGGGCGAAGGGCAGGGTCGAGCGTGGCGCGACCGCCGCCCAGCCGACGACCTCGTCCCCGTCGTAGGCCAGCACCCCGGGGGCCACCTCCTGCTCGAGCAGCCGCTCGACGTACGCCCCGCGCTCGGGACCGACCAGGGCGTTGTTCGTCCGGGAGTCGAGGCGGTGGCTGAGGCACCAGCACACCGAGGACGTCGGGCTCCGCGGGCCGAGGACGGCCGCGACGTCCGGGAAGTGACGGGCGGGGCGGATCGTGACCTCCATAGTGCGACGGTAGTCCCGGCCTCCCTCATGACCATCGGCAAATGCCTAACAGTATTAGGGTGTGGTCATGGAGCGATCAGGACTGAGCACCCGGCGGGTGGCCGAGGCGGGGGCCGAGCTGGCCGACGAGGTGGGCTTCGACCGGGTCACCGTCTCGGACCTGGCCCGACGGCTCGGGGTGGCGACGCCGAGCCTGTACTCGCACGTGGCCGGCTCGGCCGACCTCCGCACGCAGATCGCGCTGCTGGCGCTGGAGGAGATGGCCGACCGGTCGACGGAGGCGCTGGCAGGCAGGTCGGGCCGGGAGGCTCTGGCCGCGCTGGGCAGCAGCTACCGGACCTACGCCCGCGAGCACCCGGGTCGGTATGCCGCCGCCCGTCTGCCGATGGACACCACGACCGCCGCGGCCAGCGCCGGGCCGCGTCACGCCGCGATGACGCGGGCGCTGCTGCGCGGCTACGACCTCACGGAGCCGGACGCCACCCACGCCGTACGCCTGCTCGGGAGCCTGTTCCACGGGTGGAGCAGCCTGGAGCTGGCCGGCGGGTTCGACCACAGCGCGCCCGACGCCGGCACCAGCTGGGAGCGGGTCGTCGACGCGGTCGACCACCTGCTGCGGACCTGGCCGGGGGAGGAGCGGCGATGACGGACGCGACGTGGGTGACGACGCCCGTCACCGCCGCGCTGCTCCGCGGAGCGCTCGAGGTCGAGCAGACGCCGCGCGGGCTGCTCCCGCATCGGCTGCCGGCGCGCGCTCGGGCGCAGAGCACGGACCCGCAGCTCACCCTGGCCGAGAGCCAGCCGGCCGGCGTACGGCTGGCGCTGCGGACGACCGCGACCGTCCTCGACCTCGACACGGTGCCGACCAAGCGCGTCTACACCGGGATGCCGCCTCGCCCCGACGGCGTGTACGACGTCGTGGTCGACGGGCGGCTCGTCGCGCAGCGGAGCGTGAGCGGCGGGGACGTGCTCGAGATCGACCTCGGCACCGGTCAGGCCGCGCTGCGGGAGGGCCCGGCCGGGACGCTGCGCGTCGACGGGCTGGGTGCGGGGGAGAAGGACGTCGAGATCTGGCTGCCCCACGACGAGACCACGGTCGTCGCGACGCTGCGTTCCGACGCCCCGGTCGCGCCGCTGCCGCCGTCGG
>JBBSKO010000320.1:0-2255 GCA_038256225.1 Propionibacteriales bacterium
CCGAAGGTCTCGATGGAGCGGGGTCCGGAGACGGCCACGGCGATCGGGACGCCCTGCTCGGGCACGTCCCAGAGGTGCGCGGAGGCGACGTCGAAGTACTCGCCCTTGAAGTCGACGACCTCGCCGGTGTGCAGCGACCGGATGATCTCGATGGCCTCCTCGAGCATCTCCAGGCGCTGCTTCACCGCCGGCCAACCCTGGCCGACGACGTGCTCGTTGAGGTTCTCCCCGCTGCCGAGACCGAGGGTGAAGCGCCCCTCGGCCAGCAGCTGCAGCGTCGCCGCCTTCTGGGCCACGATCGCGGGGTGGTAGCGGATCGTCGGGCATGTCACGTAGGTCATCAGCCCGACCCGCTCCGTGGCGTGGGCGACCGCACCGAGCACGGTCCAGGCGTGCGGCGCGTGCCCCTGCTCCTTCAGCCAGGGGGAGAAGTGGTCGCTGCTGACCTCGAAGTCGAACCCGGCCTCCTCGGCGCCCACGGCGTACCGCACCAGCTCCCGCGGTCCGCTCTGCTCGGTCATCAGGGTGTAGCCGAAGCTCGTCATCCTCCGACGCTAAGGAGTCGACCGGGTGGTGGCCCCACCCGGTCAGGTGGCGGGACGTTGTGCCGTCACGACGACCCGCCGCGCGAGTGGCCGAACCGGCGCAATTGCGGAGTTGCGACGGGTTGCCGCCGGTAAACCTGCAGGAACCGCGCAATTGCGCGCTGGCGACGACCCGCCCGCCCTCAGCCCACCGGCGCCCGCGTGATCCGGTCACCGCACGAACGTCGGCACCGGCCCGCCGTGCCCGCTGGGCGGTAGTTTCGCCGCATGACGCCTCCCGTCGCCGCCCCGCAGCCACCCGATGCCGCCTCCCTCGTCGCCCGGCTGGACGGCCTGGGCGTCCTCGGGGTGAGCATCGGCTGGGTCGACAACAACGGCATCGTCCGCTCGCGGGTCGTCCCGCTCGAGCAGCTGCCGTCCGCGCTGGTGAAGGGCGTCGGGATCACCGCCGCGTTCGGCGTCTTCGACTCCCACGACGGGATCACCTTCGCCCACGAGGGCCTGGCCACGCCGTCGGGCGACGTACGCCTGGTGCCGGTCGTCGAGGACCTCGACAGCATCGTGGCGCTGGCCGGCCAGCCCGGCCTGGCGTGGGTGCCCGGCCGCCAGCTCTCGGCCGACGGTGACCCGTGGCCCTACGACCAGCGGGCCGTGCTGGAGCGCCAGGTGGCCGCGGCCGCCGAGGCCGGGTTCGAGGTGCGGGCCGGGTTCGAGGTCGAGATGGTGCTGACCCACGACACCCACGACGGCGGCTGGCACCCCGCGCGACGCGGACCGGCGTACTCCGCCAACGCGGTGCTCGACGTCCACGACCTCGTCGAGACCCTGCTGCGCGACCTGCGCGACAACGGCGTGCGGGTCGGGCAGCTGCACGCGGAGTACGGCGAGGCCCAGCTCGAGCTCTCCCTCGACGTCGCCGACGCGCTGGCGATGGCCGACGCGCAGGTGCTGACCCGTCAGACCGTGCACGCCGCCGCCCGGGCGCACGGCCTGCGGGCCAGCTTCGCGCCGCTGGCCAGCACCACCGGCGCCGGCAACGGCTGGCACCTGCACACCTCCCTGGTCGACACCGCGACCGGCCGCAACGCGCTGACCGGTGACCCCGCCGCGGGCGGCGACGAGCACGGGCTGTCGCCGGTCGGTCGCGGCTACCTCGCCGGGCTGCTGCGCGACCTGCCCGGCGTCACGGCGGTCACCGCGCCGAGCACGGGCTCCCTGCTCCGGCGCCGGCCCGGCTACTGGGCGGGCGCGTACGGCTTCTGGGGCGTCGAGAACCGCGAGGCCGCGCTCCGCCTCGTGCCGGCGAGCCGGCTGCTCGGCAGCGAGGTCACCAACGTCGAGCTCAAGGCCTGCGACGCCTCGGCCAACCCCTACCTCGCCCTCGCGGTGACGATCGGAGCCGGCCTGGCCGGGGTCCGCGACGGTCTCGAGCCGCCAGCGCCGGTCCAGGAGGACGTCGGCACCTGGGACGACGCCCGCCGCGAGGCCGCCGGGATCCGGCCGTTGGCCACGTCCTTCGAGGAGCAGCAGGCGGACCTCCTCGGCAGCGACCTCGTCCGCGAGGTACTGGGCGCCGAGCTGCTGGGCGCCTTCGCGGCCTGCCGCGCCGCCGACGCCGCCTGGGCCGCCGACCGCGGCGTCGAGGACGTCGTGGCCTCGCTGCGGTGGCAGTACTGACCGGCCCGGGGGTCCGGCCCGACCCGGCCGCGC
>JBBSKO010000321.1:0-2238 GCA_038256225.1 Propionibacteriales bacterium
GACCACGCAGCCGGCGGCCACCGCGCCGTAGAACAGCACGGGGAACGGCGGCACGTTCGGCAGCACCATCGCGACCCGGTCGCCCGGGCCGATCCCACGGTCCTTGAGCATCGCGGTGACCCGGCGGGCGCCGTCGAGCAACGTGTCGTAGTCGATCACGAGGTCGTCGAGCTTCACCGCCGGTCGGCTGCCGTGCTCGGCGGCGGTGTCGGTCAGGGCCTGGGCCAGGTTGGTCACGTGAGACCTCTCAGAGCGTTCGGGGACAGCATCCTGACAAGACTAGGCCCACCTGTGACACCGACCACAAGGGGTCGAAGGGGTGACCTGCGTCGATCGGTCGTGATCGGTAGCGTCGCAGCCATGACAGGCGGGTGGTCCGGGGTGGCGCAGGCCTACGCCGCCACCTTCGCCGGGCTGTGCGCCGGCGTCCACGAGCCGCTGCTGGACTCCGCCCTGGTCGGGCCAGGGACGCGGGTGCTCGACGTCGGGTGCGGGCCGGGCCGGCTCTCCCTCGCTGCGACGAGCCGGGAGGCGGAGGTGACCGCGGTCGACCCCGACCCCGGCATGGTCGCGTTCGCGCGCACGACGGCGCCCGCGGCGGCCGTCATTGACGGTGGTCTGCCGGACCTGCCGCTCGACCGGCTGCCGCACCGGACGTACGACGCCGTCCTGGCCGCCTTCGTCGTCAACCACCTCCCGGACCCGCGGGCCGGGCTGGCCGCGCTGGCCGCGGTCGTGGCGCCGGGCGGACGGGTCGCGGTGACCGTCTGGCCCTCCGGGACCACGCCGCAGTCGCGGCTGTGGGAGCAGGTGGTGGCCGACGCCGGGGCGGTGGCACCTGCGGGGGTGCGGCTGCCGCCGGACCTCGACTTCCCCCGCACGGTCGACGGCCTGGCCGACCTCGTGACCGGGGCGGGCCTCACCGTGGTCGAGGCCCGGCTGCTGGCCTGGACCCACGTCTGCGACCCGGGGATGGTCTGGGCGGGCGCGTCGGCCGGGATCGGCGGCCAAGGCGCGACCCTGCTCGCGCAGCCGCCGGAGGTGCGGGAGCGGATGCGGGTGGCGTACGAGCGCCACGTGGCGGACCTCGTCGTCGACGGCCGCCTCCACCTCGCCACGACCGCCGTCCTCGTCACCGCCGAGATGACGCTTCCGGACAGCCGAGATGACGCTCGCGGCGCCTCGAGATGACGATTGCGGACACGTCGGGCCCGGCGGGACGCGCGCTGGGGCGAGGCCGTCGAACCGCGATGATGGGCCCATGACCGACCCCTCCCCCGACCTCGCGGCCGTGGCTGCCGACCTCGCCCCCACCGGCACGCTGCGCGCGTCGATCAACCTGGGCAACCCGGTGCTCGCCCACGGCACCCCCGACGAGCCCGGCGGGGTGACCGTCGACCTGGCCCGCGCCCTCGGGAAGCACCTCGGTCTCCCGGTCGAGCTGCTCTGCTTCGACGCGGCGCGCACGTCCATGGAAGCGATGCAGGACGGCCGCGCCGACCTGTGCTTCCTCGCGATCGACCCGGCCCGCGCCGAGACCGTCGCCTTCACCGCGCCGTACGTGCTGATCGAGGGCGTCTACGTCGTGCCCGAGGACTCCCCGCTGACCACGGCGCACAAGGTCGACCGTGCGGGAGTACGCGTCGGGGTCAAGCAGGGCTCGGCCTACGACCTCCACCTGACCCGGACCCTGGAGCACGCCGAGGTCGTCCGGGGTGCCGAGGGGACCACGGTCTACGTCGAGGAGCCGCTGGAGGCGGGTGCCGGCATTCGCCAGCCGGTGACCGCGTTCGTGGTCGACCACCCGGGCCACCGGCTGCTCGAGCCGGCCTTCATGCAGATCGAGCAGGCCGTCGGGACCACGCAGACCCGCGCTGCGGCCACCGTGGACCACCTCCGGGCGTACGTCGAGGAGCAGAAGGCGAACGGCTTCGTGGCCGACTCCCTCGCCCGCGCCGGCCGACCGGACACCCAGGTCGCGCCCCCGGCGTGAGCCCGCACCGGCTGATCCACCTCAACGGCCCGCCCGGCATCGGCAAGAGCACGCTCGCGGCGCGGTACGCCGCCGACCACCCGGGCACCCTGAACTGCGAGATCGACCTGCTGCGCGGGTTCGTCGGCGGTGTCGAGGAGGACTTCTCCCACGCCGGCACCCTCATCCGGCCGGCCGCCCTCGCGATGGTCGCGGCCTACCTCGAGCACAGCGGCGACGTCGTGCTCCCCCAGATGATCGCGAAC
>JBBSKO010000322.1:0-2235 GCA_038256225.1 Propionibacteriales bacterium
CGACGGTCGCGGCGTCGGCGCAGCTGGCGGCCCAGGTGTCCTCCGCCGCGTCGAGCACGACCGCGGCACCCTCAGGCACGTCCGGGAGGGCGTTCAGGTCGGCGGTCACCTTGACGGTGGAGGTGTTCCAGCCGTGCTCATCGGCGACCGCCACGACGACGGTGTGCTCGCGCACGGCCTCGTCGCCGGGGTCGCCGCTCTCCTGTGGGCCGAGCCGGCGTACGGCGGCCCCACCGCCGACGCCGTCGGCCGACCGCTCGACCCGCAGCGTGTCGAGCCCCGCGGTGCGCAGCCAGCTGCCGGTGAAGCCGGACAGGTCACCGGCGCCCGCGTCCTCCCACGACGCCACCAGGTCGGCCATGGTGGCGTTGCCGAACCGGTGCCGGGCGAGGTGGTCGACGACCCCGCCGAGGAAGGCCTCGTCGCCGATCCGCGACGCCAGCTGCTTGAGCACCGTCGAGCCCTTGGCGTAGGAGATCCCGTCAAAGTCCTGCAGCGCCGCGACCGCGTCGGTGGCGCCGTTGCCGGCGACCGGGTGCGTGCTCGGGCGCTGGTCTGCGTGCAGCCCCCACTGGCGGCGGGCCTGCGAGCGCTGCGCCCATGCGTCGTCGTAGACCGTGGCGTCGGCGATCACCCGCCAGCCGAGGTACTCCGCGAACGACTCGTTGAGCCACAGGTCGTCCCACCAGCGCGGCGTCACCAGGTTGCCGAACCACTGGTGCGCCATCTCGTGGGCCACCGTCGAGGCGCGGTTGACCCGGGCCGCACGGGTGACGCGGTCGGGGAAGAGCATCTGGTCGCGGAAGGTCACGCAGCCGGGGTTCTCCATCGCGCCGGCGTTGAAGTCCGGCACGAACGCCTGGTGGTAGTCGCCGAACGCGTACCGGATCCCGAACAGCCGGTGCAGCTCGTCGAAGGACTGCCGGGTCAGCGTGAGCAGCTCCTCGGCCTCCGCCTCGAGCGCACCGGCCAGGCTCGCCCGCGCCGAGAGGCCCAGGGCGATGCCGTCGTGGTCGTCGCCGATCAGGTGGTACGGCCCGGCGACCAGCGTCACGAAGTACGTCGACAGCGGTGGCGTCTCGGCCAGCTCCCACAGCGCGACGTCGCCGTCGTCCCCGGTCCGGGTCGCGCGGCCGTTGCCGACGACGACCCAGTCCCGCGGGGCCCGCACCCGCAGCCGGTACGGCGCCTTCAGGTCGGGCTGGTCGAAGCAGGCCAGGATCGTGGGCGCGGCGTCCATGAACGACATGCCGTAGAGGTAGGTGCGGCCGTCGGCCGGGTCGACGCTGCGGTGCAGGCCCTCACCGTCGTTGCGGTAGGGCATCCGGGCCTCGACGACGACCTCGTGGTCGCCGGCGTCGGTCTCCAGCGGCAGCCTGCCCTCGCGCAGCGACGCCGGGTCCAGCGGCGCACCGTCCAGGGTGGCCGACAGCAGCTCGGCCGGCTTCAGATCGAGGAACGTCGACCCGCCCCCGCTCGCGAACCGCACGCTGGTCCGGGACCCGAAGGTCGCCGTGCCCGGGTCGTCGGCGCCCGCGAGGTCCAGCGCGACGTCGTAGGAGTGCACGGTCAGCAGCGCGGCGCGCTGCTCGGCCTCGGTGCGCAGGAGGCTGCGGGAGGTGGACGCGCCGGAGGAGCTCATGGTCACCGAGCCTAGGCAGGGGCCCGCCACCGCCGCGCGCCGGGCGACTGGACTAGACCAGCGGTCGCCCCGGCAACCACCCGGCGGTGTGCTGCGTCACAGCAGGCAGCGCGTCCTCGCGCCCGCACCGTTCTCGGAAGGAGAACCCCATGTCCACTCCTCTGTCCCGCTCACGCGCCCGCCGACGGGCAGCCGTCGCGACCACCTCGCTTGCCGTCGTCGCCTCGTCCACCCTGCTGGCGCTGAGCGGTGGGCAGGGCTCCTGGGCCGCGCCGGCCGAGGACTGCACCGAGGCGTTCCCGGTGGCCGAGGTCGCCCAGGGCGACGCCGTCACCGGCCTGACCGTCACCGACGGGACCGACCCGGAGGGGTTCTCGGGCGAGGTCATCGGGGTCCTCGACGACGGGATCGCCCCGGGGCTCGACATGGTCCTGGCCCGGCTGAGCTCGCCCGAGATCGACCGGGTGGGCGGGATCTGGCAGGGCATGTCCGGCTCCCCGGTCTACGCCGCCGACGGCCGGCTGCTCGGCGCGGTCGCCTACGGCCTCTCGTACGGCTCCTCGCCCGTCGCCGGCATCACGCCGTTCGAGGAG
>JBBSKO010000323.1:0-2230 GCA_038256225.1 Propionibacteriales bacterium
CTGACCAACGAGCAGGTGCTGCGCGCCGACAACGCCGCGCTCGCGCTGCGCCTGCTGGGCGGCGGCGACCGGCTGGTCTGGTACGTCCCCGACCTGACCGACCTCGCCGCCGGGGACGCCGTCTCCGTGCGCTCCCTGCTGCCGCCCTGGCTGCTGCCGGGCCTCGTCCTGGGGCTGGTGGCGATGCTCGCGGTCGCGCTCTGGCGCGGGCGCCGCCTCGGCCCCCTGTCGGTCGAGGCGCTCCCGGTCGTCGTTCGCGCGGTCGAGACGACGCGCAGCCGCGGGCGGCTCTACCGCAGCGCCGGCGACCGGCCGCACGCGGCCGCGGCGCTGCGGGCCGCCGCCCGGGCCCGCCTGGCCGAGCGGCTCGGTCTCGGCGCCGCCGGTGGCGGCCCCGACCGGGTCGACGCCCTGGTCCGCGCCGTGGCCACCGCGACCGGGCAGGACCCCGGTCGGGTCGCGGCGCTGCTGGACCCGGACGCCCCGTCGCCCACCACCGACCACGACCTGATCATGCTGGCCCAGGACCTGGACCGGCTCGACCGAGAGGTACGCCACCCGTGAGCACCAGCCCCGAGCACGACCCGACGGCACCCCCGACCCCGCAGGTCACCGAGGACCCGCAGGGGGCGCCGCACCCGACGCCGCCGCCGGCCCACCCGGAGGCCCGGGAACGCCTGGCCGCCGTCCGGGCCGAGGTCGCCAAGGCCGTGGTCGGGCAGGACGCCGCGGTGTCGGGGCTCCTCGTCGCGCTGCTGTGCGGCGGGCACGTGCTGATGGAGGGCGTGCCCGGCACGGCCAAGACGCTGCTGGTCCGCTCGCTGGCCGCGAGCCTGTCGGTCCGCACCAGCCGGGTGCAGTTCACCCCGGACCTGATGCCCGGCGACATCACCGGGTCGATGGTCATCGACTCGGGTGCAGGCGAGCTCCGCTTCCGCGAGGGCCCGGTCTTCACCCACCTGCTGCTGGCCGACGAGATCAACCGGACCCCGCCCAAGACGCAGTCGGCGCTACTGGAGGCGATGGAGGAGGGCCAGGTCTCCGTGGACGGCGTCTCGCGCCCGCTGCCCCGTCCGTTCCTGGTCGCCGCGACCCAGAACCCCGTCGAGCACGAGGGCACCTACCCGCTGCCGGAGGCCCAGCTGGACCGGTTCCTGCTCAAGGTGGTGCTGCCGATCCCCGGGCGCGAGGACGAGCTGGAGATCCTGCGCCGCCACGCGGACGGGTTCGACCCCCGTGACGTCGCCGCGGCCGGCGTCCGTCCGGTGGCCGGCGCCGAGGACGTGCTGGCCGGCCAGCGGGCCGTGACCCGGGTGCAGGTCTCACCGGAGGTCGCGGGCTACGTCGTCGACATCGCCCGGGCCACCCGGCAGTCACCGTCCCTGGGCCTGGGAGTCAGCCCCCGCGGCGCCACCGCGCTGCTCCGCGCCGCCCGGGCCTGGGCCTGGCTGACCGGGCGCGGCTACGTCACGCCCGACGACGTGAAGGCCCTGGCGCACGCCACGCTCGTGCACCGGCTGGCACTGCGTCCCGAGGCCGAGCTCGAGGGCGTCGACGTGGGAGCGGTCCTCGGCTCCGCGCTGGCCTCCGTGCCCGTCCCCCGCTGAGCATGGCGCTCTCGGGGCGGGTCCCGCTGCTGGTGCTGCTGGGGCTGCTGCCGCTCGTGCTGCGCCCCTCGGCCTCCACGCTGTGGCTGTGGCTGCTCGTGGTCGCCGTGGTGTGCGCCGTCGACTGGTACGCCGCCCCCCGGCCCTCGACGGTCGTGCTGGAGCGCGCGGAGGTCGGCTCCGTCCGGCTGGGCCACCCCACGGCGACCGAGGTGCTGGCCCGCAACCCCGGCACCCGCCGGCTGCGGCTGCTGGTGCGCGACGCGTGGCCGCCCAGCGCCGGCGCCGGCGACGACCGGCACCTCGTCGACCTGGGGCCCGGGGCCGCGCTGCGGTTGCGCACGACGCTGCAGCCGACCCGCCGCGGCGACCTCCGCGCGCGGGGCGTGACGGTCCGTTCGCGGGGCCCGCTCGGGCTCGTGGCGCGCCAGGCCACCCTCGACGTGCCCGGGACGGTGCGCTCCCTGCCGCCCTTCGACTCACGCAAGCACCTCCCCTCGCGGCTCGCCCGGCTGCGCGAGCTCGACGGCCGCGCCGCCGTGCGCGTGCGCGGGCAGGGCACCGAGTTCGACTCGCTGCGGGAGTACGTCCGCGGCGACGACGTGCGCTCGATCGACTGGCGC
>JBBSKO010000324.1:0-2227 GCA_038256225.1 Propionibacteriales bacterium
ACCGACGCCACCTCGCACCGAGTGAGGCAAAACCCCCACCCGTACCCCGATCTGCTCGTACGCTCTGCGCATGGGCGGAACGACGGCTCGCACACTGGTCGCTCGTCCGCGCCCGGCCGGGTCCCTGGCGGAGCTGCCGGCGGCGTACTGGTCGCAGATGCGGCGGGTCTGCTCGCCCGACCGCCCGGACGTGCTGATCGACCACGTGCTCGTCGGCCCGAGCGGCATCTACCTCATCCGCTACCTGCCTGCGCAGCCCGACGGGGCGTGCCTGGACGCCGCGGCCCGCGCGGACTACGCCGCCGTCGTCGCCGGTCTGGCACCGCCCCGCTACCGCGACCGGTGCCGGCCGGTCCTCTGCGTGCGGGGAGGTGTCGAGCGGGCCGACCACGTGGACGGCGTGCTGGTCGCCTCGGTGGGCGCGCTCGAGCACGTCGTGCGCTTCGCGACACCGGTGCTGTCGTCCTCGGAGGCGCGCCAGGCGTACGCCGTGCTCCGCGCGGCCCTGGTCGACGTGCCGCCCGAGGTCGACACCTCGCGCCGCCGGCTGCGGGCCCTGGTCCGGATGGCGGCGGCGTCCGCCGCGGTGGCCGCTATGTCCGTCGGCGCGCTGGTGCTCGGCCCGGAGGCGATGGAGCTGCTCGCCGGCCGCGGCTGAGCCCCGGCCGGCGAACGGTGGGTCAGCGGCTGGTGAGGGAGGACGCCTTCCTGCCCGCGTTCTTCGCGGCCCGCTTGGTGGCCTTCCGCGAGGACTTCACCCCCGACTTCGCGGCCCCGGTGATGCCCTGGGCGACCAGGGTCATCCCGGCGCCGACGAGCCACACGTCCTTGGCCACGGCGATGCCGTCGGGGCTGGGGCGGATGCCGTCGTCCAGGGTCATCGAGGGCGTCTTGAGGTACATGCCAAGCAGGCTGGCGCCGAACCCGGTCAGCGCGGCACCGGCGACGGTGGCGTTCACCTTCGGCAGGAGCAGCGCGCCGCCGACGGCGATCTCGCTGTAGGCCAGCACCTGGGCGAACGTCGTCGGCTTCATGTCCTTGAACACCGAGGGGTACGTGCCCGCGGCTGCGCCGTGCAGGAACTGCGCGGTGCCCTCGTCAGCGCCGAGCTTGCTGATGCCCGAGTTGAGGATGAAGGCGCCGGTGGCGACGCGGATCGGGATGTGGGTCGGGTTCATGCGGACTCCAGAGTCAGGAAGCAGGGGAGTCACGACCATAGGCCGCCACCCGGGCGGTCCGACCAACCCCGTGAGGGTGCGACGGTCGGGCCTGCACGGCTGCGGCTGGTCGCGGCTCCGCTGCGCCCGGCCCGGCGAGCGGCTCAGAACTCCGACATCTTGTCCCAGCCGTCGCGGTCGACGTCGATGTACATGATGTCGGGGCGCTCGGCGATGTACTGCTTGGCATCGCCCTCGACCCCGTTCTGGAAGTGGTCGGTCGCCACGTGGGCCTCCCCGGCCGCCTTGTCGACGAAGGCCTCGATCGTGAGGATCGTGTCGGGGTCGTCGACGCTGCGGTAGTGCTCGTAGAACATGTTGCCGGGCTCGGCGCGGGTCGCGTCGGTGTAGGCCTGGCTCGCCGCGAGGTAGGCGTCTGCGGTGCCGGGCTCGAGCTTCTTCTTCACGGTGATGTAGATCAAGGGGACTCCTCGGTCGGGGTGTGCGGGGCAGGGTTCGCACTCTTGCACGACCGGTCCGGCTACAGCTGCTGGCGGACGCCCGCCTCCTGCTCGATCCCGCGCAGCTGCTCGTCCAGGCCGGACTCCATGGCGTGGTGGGCCGGGCCGGTGCGTCCGAGCGGGAGCACCGTGCGGTGGTGCACGTCCTCGAGCTCGAAGGCCATCGCGGCGTAGAGCGCCAGGACGCCCAGGACGACCCCGACCACGCCGGCCGCCGTCTCCCAGGCGGGCGGGGCGCCCAGCTGCACCACGCCGGTCAGGGCGAAGCGGAGGGCGCTCACGGAGAGCACGAGCACGGTGACGGGCTTGGCCAGCGCGGCGGCGATGGGGACGAGCAGGGCGGCGGAGGCCGCAAGGAGGGCGACGCCGAGACCGGGGCTGGTGCCGCCCGCGGGGGAGAGTGCCAGCGTGACGCCGACCGCCAGCCACGTGCCGCCGACCACGGCCATGCCCGTGCCCGCCGCGGGGTCACGGGCGAGGAAGCCGAACACCGCACCGGGCAGCTGCACCGCGACCGCGAGCACGATCACGATCCGCCCCACCGCCACC
>JBBSKO010000325.1:0-2219 GCA_038256225.1 Propionibacteriales bacterium
CACGCCCTCGCGCCAGTAGCCCATGAAGGCGACCTGGCCGCGGTCGACCCCGCGCTCGCGCACCAGGTGGCGGCGCAGACCGGTCACCACCTTGGACTCCCCCGCGATCCAGGCGTACAGGCCGTCCCGGACGTCCGCCCCGGGGTCGGGCGCGATCTTCTCCCCCGACGAGGAGTAGACCGGCGTCTCCCACACGTTCGGGTCGACCTCGTCGTCGTCGATCTCGGGCAGCTCCCGGGGGTCGACCCCGAGACGGGCGACCGTCGCGGCGTGCAGCAGGTCCCCCCTCGCCGCGCCGTCCCGCGGGAGCCAGTGCACCTCGACGCCGGCCGGGCCCTCGAGGGCCTGCACGTCCGCGGAGGTGGGCACCTCGAGCAGCGCGCACCCGGCGGCGTCCGGCCCGAGGTCACGCAGGATGCCGGCCGCCGCCGGCACCGCGGTCTCGTCGGCGACGAGCAGGACCCGGTCGGTCGGCGCCGGCGCGAACTCACGCCCGCCGAACTCGTGGCCGCGCCGCGGGACCAGCACCAGCAGCCGGTCACCCTCGACGGCCGACGAGGCCCACCGGTTGCCCGGCCCGTCCGGTTCCCCGTCCACGTGCTCGTGCACGACGATGTCCACGACCAGGCGGCGGTGCTCGCCGAGCCCGCGCACGTCGCGGACGGTGTAGGTGCGCATGCTGCCGCGCTCCTCCTCCGGCAGGGCCTGCCACGCCTCCCACCAGGCCGCGCCGGCCACCGGCAGCTGCGGGAGGGACCCGTCGTCGCAGGGGAAGATCACCTTGAAGCGCTGGTCCAGCCAGCTGCCGTCGACGTCCATCTCGGCCAGGCAGGGCCCCCCGAGCTCGACGCGGACGAAGGACGGCGAGAGACGGTCGACGGAGGCCACCTCCACCTCGCCGAGCACCAGCGGCAGCTCGGCGGGCTCGGCGGGCTCGGTCGTGCCGGGATCGTTCGTCATGCGTCCTCCTGGGGGACGGGGGCGTGGGTGCGCCCGATGGGCACCACCAGCGGGGTGCCGGAGACCGGGTCGGTGATCACGGTGTTGTCGAGGCCGAAGACCTCCCGCACGTTCGCCGAGGTCACCACCTCGGCCGGGGCGCCCTCGGCCAGGACGACACCGTCGCGCATGGCCACGAGCCGGTGGCCGTACCGGGCCGCGAGGTTGAGGTCGTGGAGCACCATCACGATGGTGGTGCCGGAGCGGGCATTGAGCTCGGCGAGCAGGTCCAGCATCTCGACCTGGTGGGCGACGTCGAGGTAGGTCGTCGGCTCGTCGAGCAGGAGCAGGTCGGTGCCCTGCGCCAGGGCCATCGCGATCCAGACCCGCTGGCGCTGTCCCCCGGAGAGCTCGTCGACGACGCGGTCGGCCAGGCCCGCGGTGTCGGTGAGGACCATCGCCTCCTCGACGGCCGCCCGGTCCTCGGCGCCCCAGCGGGCGAAGATGCCCTGGTGGGGGTGGCGGCCACGGCCGACGAGGTCGGCGACGGTCACGCCGTCGGGGGCGACCGGGTTCTGGGGCAGCAGCCCGAGGATCTTGGCGACCTCCTTGGTGGGACGTCGGTGGATCACCTCGCCGTCGAGCAGCACGCTGCCGCCGCGGGCCCGGACCAGCCGGGCCAGGCCGCGCAGCAGGGTCGACTTCCCGCAGGCGTTCGGGCCGACCACGACGGTCACCTGCCCGTCGGGGACCTCGACGGTCACGTCGTGGACCACGGTGCGGTCGCCGTACCCCAGGCTCACGGCCTCGGTGCGCAGTCTGGTCATCCGGGGTCCTCGCAGAGTTTGTCGGTGGGGGAGCGAAGCGGAGGAGCCGGGAAAGTCTGTGGGGTGCTCATCCGGCTCTCCCTCCTGCGGCGCCGCGCGCCAGTAGCCACAGCAGGAACGGTCCTCCGACCGCACCCGTCACCACCCCGACGGGGAGCACCACGCCGGGGACCAGGTACGCCGCCGCGTAGTCCGCGAGCAGCATCAGCACGGCCCCCACCAGGGCGCCGGCGAGCAGGCTGTGCCGCCCGCCGAGCAGGGACCGGGCGATCGGCCCGGCCATGAAGGCCACGAACGAGACAGGCCCCGCGGCCGCCACGGCCACCGAGGTCAGCAGCACCCCGACCAGCAGCAGCACGTCGGTGCGGTGCCGGCCCACGCCGAGCCCGGCGGCGGCGTCGTCGCCCAGCTCGAGGACCGGCAGCGCGCGGGACAGCCAGACCAGCAGCGGCA
>JBBSKO010000326.1:0-2143 GCA_038256225.1 Propionibacteriales bacterium
CGACGGGTCGATCGGGATGTCCGGCGACGTCGCCAAGGCGATCGCCTGCGGCGCCGACGCCGTGATGGTCGGCTCGCCGCTGGCCCGGGCCACCGACGCACCGGGTCGGGGCTTCCACTGGGGTGCCGAGGCGCACCACGACGAGCTGCCCCGCGGCCAGCGGGTGGAGTTCGAGCAGGTCGGCACGCTCGAGGAGATCCTGTTCGGTCCCTCCCGGGTCGCCGACGGCACGATGAACCTGGTCGGCGCGCTGCGCCGGTCGATGGCCACCACCGGCTACACCGAGCTCAAGGAGTTCCAGCGCGTGGAGGTCGTCGCCACATGAGCGGCGACGCCGGAGCGCCGCGGGTGGTCGTGCTCGACGTCAACGAGACGTTGTCCGACCTCACCCCGCTGCGCGCCCGGTTCGCCGAGGTCGGTGCCGGTGAGGAGCTCGCCGCCACGTGGTTCGCCGCGGTGCTGCGCGAGGGCATGGCCCTGGCCGCCGTCGGCCAGCAGGCCGGCTTCGCCGAGATCGGCGCCCACCTGCTCGACGTCCTGCTCCCGGCGGACCTCACCCTGCAGCGCGGGGCCGCGGTCGACCACGTCCTGGCCGCGTTCTCCGCGCTGCCGGTGCACCCCGACGTGCCCGTCGGCCTCCGGGCGCTGCGCGAGCAGGGGCTGCGGGTGGTCACGCTCAGCAACGGTGCGGCGTCGGTCGCGCAGGGGCTGCTGGAGCGGGCCGGGGTCGCCGACCTCGTCGAGGCCACGCTGTCGGTCGCCGACGCGGGTGTCTGGAAGCCGGCCGCGGCGGCGTACGCCCACGCGGTCAGGTGGTCCGGGGAGCCGGCCGCGGCGCACCTGCTCGTCGCGGTCCACCCCTGGGACGTGCACGGCGCCCAGCAGGCCGGCTGGTCCGGGGCCTGGATCGACCGGTCCGGGACCACCCCCTACCCGGCCTACCTCGACGACCCGGTGCTGCGGGCACGCGACCTGACCGACCTCGCCGAGCGTCTCGCCGACCGTCCGGCCGGCTGATGGACCACGAGGGCGCGGGGACGCCGGGGACCTCCCGCACGGTCTCGGCGTGGCTGGGTGGCCTCGACGGCGGCACCTGGTGGGCCCGCGACGACCGCGAGCCGCACCTCGCCGCCAGCACGATGAAGCTGCCGGTGGCCGTCGCGGCGCTGCGCGCCCACGCGGCGGGCACCGTCGACCTCGACCGGGCGGTGGTGGTCCACGACGACTTCGGCTCCGTGGTGGCGGGTCAGCGGTTCACGATGGACGCTGACTACGACCAGGACCCGCGGACCTGGGCGGAGCGCGGGGGCACCGTGCCGTTGCGCGACCTGGTGCACCGGATGCTGGCCCACTCGGGCAACCTGGCCACGAACCTGGTCCTCGAGCAGGTCGGTGCCGCCGCGGTCGCCTCGGTGCTCGAGGAGGCCGGGTGCTCCGAGCGCACGGTGGTCGCCCGGGGCATCGAGGACGGGCCCGGGCGCAGGGCCGGCCTCGAGAACGTCGTCACCGCCCGCGACCTCGGCCTGGTCCTCGTCGGTGCGGTCGACCACCGGCTGCTCGACCCGGCCTCGGCGCACGCCCTCGAGCGCGACCTGCTCGCCCAGGTCTTCCGCGACGGGATCCCGGCGGGCCTGCCGGCCGGTGTCACGGTCGCGAACAAGACCGGGTGGATCGGCGGCGTGAACCACGACGTCGCCCTGGTGCGCCCCGACGCCCACCCGCCCTTCGTGCTGGTCGTGCTGACCCGCCACGGCGCCTCGGAGCGTGAGGGCGAGCAGCTCGTGGCCGACGTGGCCTCGCGGGCCTGGGCCGCGCTCACCGAGCGGGCGGGCCGGCCGCTGCACCGCGGCGACCCCTCTCTCCCGTGACCGCTCTCGTGACCGGCCCCTCGTGACCGGCCCCCGCGTCGTGGAGGTGCGCGCCGTGGCCGTCTCGGCGCCCTTGCACACCCCGTTCGTGACCGCGGTGCGTCGCACCACCACCGTCGACACGGTCGTGGTGGCGGTGACCGACGACGACGGCGTCACCGGGTGGGGCGAGGCCCCGCAGGCGTGGCGGATCACCGGCGACTCCCTGGCCGGCACCACCGCCTGCGTGGAGGGCCCGGTCCGCGACGCCCTGGTCGGCGGGCCGACCGACCCGC
>JBBSKO010000327.1:0-2140 GCA_038256225.1 Propionibacteriales bacterium
CGCCGTGGGCGATGCCGAGCTCGTCGAGCCGACCCGCCCACGTCTCGAGCTCGGCACGGTCGGCGCAGGCGAACGCGAGGTGGTCCAGGCCCGTACGCCGCTCGTCGAAGTCACCGTCGGTGCGCTCGGGGTGGCTGTGGATGCCGAAGAGCTGCCCGCTCTCGAGCGCCCACACCGTGTGGTGGTACCCGCTCGTCGTCTCGTCCTCGTCGAGGACCGGCTCGGTCCCGAGCAGCGCGGTGTACCACCGGGTGCTGGCCCCGAGGTCGGTGACGGTGAGCGCGGCGTGGCCGATCGGGGGGAACGTGGGCATGGGGTCTCCTGGGGTCGTCGCGACGGTGCGAAGGACTGCGCCTCGTTCCTACAACGACCCCAGGACCGGCGGACCTGATCGTTCGGGCAGGACGACGGGCCACGACGGGCAGGAGGCCTTGCCCCGCACCGTCCCGGCCGCCAGCATCGGGTCTACGCACGCGACCTGGAGGACGACATGAGCAGCGCCACCACCAGCACATCCAGCACCACCGGCACCCCCAGCACCACCGGCACCCCGGGCACCGCCGGCACCGCAGGCACCGCAGGCACCGCCGTCCCGGGTGCGCCGCGGGTCACCCGGGACGGCGACCACGTCCGGATCACGATGGCCCGCCCGGACCGCCGCAACGCCCTGTCCCGCGAGCACCTCGGTCAGCTGCTCGAGGCGTTCCGGGCCGCCGGTGACAGCGACGCGGCCGGGATCGTGCTCGCCGCGGACGGGCCCGTGTTCAGCGCGGGGCACGACTTCGCCGACGTCGCGGGCCGGTCCGTGGGCGAGGTGCGGGGGCTGCTGACCCTGTGCACCGAGCTGATGCAGACCATCCAGGACGTCCCGCAGGTCGTGGTGGCCAGGGTGCACGCGCTGGCCACCGCCGCGGGGTGCCAGCTCGTCGCCTCGTGCGACCTGGCCGTGGCCGCGGAGTCGGCCGCGTTCGCCGCGCCCGGCGGGAAGGGTGGCTGGTTCTGCCACACACCGATGGTGGCGGTCGCTCGCAACGTGGGCCGCAAGCGCGCGATGGAGCTGGCGCTGACCGGCGACGCGATCGACGCCCGGACCGCGCTCGACTGGGGCCTGGTCAACCGGGTCGTGCCCGACGCCGAGCTCGACGCCGCCGTGGCCGACCTGCTCGGCCGGGCCACCCGCGGGTCCCGCGCCAGCAAGGCGTGGGGCAAGAGCACGCTCTACGCCCAGCTCGACCGGCCCGAGCGCGACGCGTACGTCATCGCGGTCGAGGCGATGGCCGGCGCCAGCCAGACCCCGAGCGCCGCCGAGAACATGGCGGCCTTCCTGGGCAAGCGCCGCCCCACCTGGACGGACTGACCCCGACCCGTCGGCGGAGCCGTCGACGCACCCCTGGGGGGCCTCCCGCCGGCGTGCGCCCCGCGTCTACGGTGGGACCTCGTCGGGGTCGCCGTTGACAGGTCGCCCCCCGGCCACGAGGAGGCGGGGACCACGCGCGTCGTACGCACCCTCGCCACGCTGCTCGGCGCCGCCCACCCCGGCCCGGCGCTGGCCGTCACCCTCCTCGCGGGCCTGCTCTGCCTGCCCGCCGACCTCTCCCCCGGTCGCGCCGCCCTGGTCGTGCTCGCGGTGCTGACCGGCCAGCTCACGATCGGCTGGTCCAACGACCTGCTCGACCTCGCCCGCGACCGCGCCGTCGGGCGGACCGACAAGCCGCTCGCCGCGGGCGACCTCTCCGTCCGTCTGGTCCGTGCCGCCACCGGCGCGGCGCTCGTCGCCACCGTGGTGCTGTCGCTCTCCTGCGGGCTGGTCGCCGGCCTGCTCCACCTCGTCGTGGTCGCCGCGGGCTGGGCCTACAACCTCGGCCTCAAGTCGACCCTCGCCTCGGGAGTCCCCTACGCCATCGCCTTCGGGGCGCTCCCGGCCTTCGTCTGGGCCGCCGGAGACGCCGCCGCCCCGGTCTGGGTGGTCCTGGCCGGGGCCCTGCTCGGCACCGGCGCACACCTGCTCAACGCCGTTCCGGACCTCGCCGACGACGCGGCCACCGGGGTCCGCGGCCTGCCGCACCGCCTCGGTGAGCGCGGGTCCCGGACCGGGGCCGCCGTGCTGCTGGTGCTGGCCTCCGCCGTCCTCGTGACCGCC
>JBBSKO010000328.1:0-2109 GCA_038256225.1 Propionibacteriales bacterium
CCTTGGCCTTCTCCAGCGCGCGGGCGTTGGAGGAGGGCATGTAGAGCACCGAGCGGCGGGGCCGCAGCAGCTCCTGCTCGCCGGCGCTCACGCCGAGACCTCGGCGGCCGGGATCGCGTCGTACTGCGCCTTGAGGTCGGGGTCGATCGCGCCGAGCTGGTCGGCGAGGTCGACCATCACCAGGCACTGCTTGAGGGAGGCGTCGTCCTCCATCTTGCCGTCGAGCATCACCGCGCCGGTCCCGTCGCCCATGGCGGCCACCACCCGGCGGGCGTGGGCGACGTCCTCGACGCTCGGGCTGAAGACGCGGCGCGCGATGTCGACCTGCTTCGGGTGCAGGGTCCAGGTGCCGACGCAGCCGAGGAGGAAGGCGTTGCGGAACTGGTCCTCGCAGGCGACCGTGTCGGCGATGTCGCCGAACGGGCCGTAGTACGGCGACAGGCCGTGCATCGCGCAGGCGTCGACCATCCGGGCGATCGTGTAGTGCCACAGGTCCTGCTGGTAGGTCGCCCGCGCGGCGCCGATCGCCTCGGGGCTGCCGTCGACGGGGTCCTGCCGCACGAGGTAGCCGGGGTGTCCGCCCCCGACGCGGGTGGTCTTCATCCGGCGGTCGGCGGCGAGGTCGGCCGGGCCGAGGGAGAGACCCTGCATCCGGGGGCTGGCCGCGCAGATCTCCTCGATGTCGGCCACGCCGCGCGCGGTCTCGAGGATGGCGTGGACCAGGATCGGCCGGTCCAGACCGGCCTTGGCCTCGAGCTGGGCCAGCAGCCGGTCGACGTAGTGGATGTCCTCCGCGCCCTCGACCTTCGGCACCATGACCACGTCGAGCTTGTGCCCGATCGCGGGCACCAGCGTGGTCAGGTCGTCGAGCGCCCAGGGGCTGTCGAGCGCGTTGACCCGGGTCCAGAGCTGGCTGCGTCCGTCGGGGCCGCCGAGCCCCTCGGTCTCCTGACCGATCCGCACCAGGCCCTCGCGGGCGGCGACCTTGTTGTCGGCCTTGACGGCGTCCTCGAGGTTGCCCAGCAGCACGTCGACGGTGCCGACCATCCCGGGCACCTTGCCGGCCATCTTGGCGTTGCTCGGGTCGAAGAAGTGGATGGCGCGGCTGGGTCTGGCCGGGACCTCGCGGACGGGCATGGGCGCACCCACGGCCAGCGGGCGGAAGAAGTCCTTGGCGCTGCGTGACATGGCGCGGAACCTAGCAGCGCGACGGGGTGCGCGGCTGTGACCGATCTAACCGCGGCGTCGCCACCACCGTCGCCGGGGCGGCCGGGCCGCGTCCTCCGCGGCGCGGCGGGCGGCGAGCTCGGCGGTCCGCGCCGCGCGACGCCCGCGCCAGCCCGCGAGCGTCTCCTCGACGTCGCGCGGCATCGTGATCAGCGGCGGGGTGCCGTCGGCGGGGGTGTAGCGCGCCCGGATCACCCGGGCGTTGAACTCCTCGACCTCGCGCCGGACCTCCCGCTCCACCGCCAGCGCGTCGAGCCGCTCGTCGAGCGCCGCGTCGTCCTTGCGCAACTGCAGGCTGGCCGGCAGGACGGTGATGTTCTCCCGCTCGACGAGCCGCTTGAGCCACCAGTCGGGGTCGTGCGACTGACCGAGATCCTCGATCGGCTTGCCGGCGCCGGGCAGGTCGTCGAAGTCGCCGCGCTCCATCGCGATCCGCAGCTGCTCCTCGACCCACGTCTGCTGCTGCTGGATCCGCATCGCGGCCGCGGCCCGTCCGGTCCGGGCGTCCTTCTGGGGGGCGTGGCGGCCGCGCTGCTCGTCCTTCTCGGCGCGCGCGAGGCGGTCGCCGAGGTCGAAGTCGTCGGGAGCCTGGCTCATCTGGCGTCCAGCCTACGACGGTCGCCGCCCCGGGCAAGCCCCCGCCGAGGTGACGCTCGCGGACAGCCGAGATGACGGTTCCGGCGCCTCGAGCTGACGCTCGCGGTCACCCCGACCAGGAGCCCCGGTGGACGACCTCGTCGCGAGGTCGCCGGCCCCGGCGGGACGGCGAGCCCGTCGCGGCGGTGGCGGCGGTCGCGGTCGGGTCGGGGTGGCCCAGCGCGACGACGCCGATCGGCTCGTGGTCGTCGGGGATCACGAACGCGGCGCGCACGGCGGCGTACC
>JBBSKO010000329.1:0-2073 GCA_038256225.1 Propionibacteriales bacterium
GACCGTACGGCCCAGGTCGACGCCCAGCTCCTCGGCCGCCTCGGCGCCGAAGTCGCCCCACCCCGCGAAGCCGACCCACTCCCCGGCCTGCGACGCCCCGGCCGCCAGGGCCAGCGCGAGCGAGGCGGAGTCGACGCCGTAGGACCCCCCGGCCCGCAGTCCCAGCACGCTCGCCACGGCGGGGTGGGTGGGCAGTGGCAGCCGCGCCGGGGCGCCCTCGAGCGCCGAGACCCGCTCACGCAGCTGGTCCAGGACCGAGCGCGTGGGGTCGAGGGCTACGGGTGCTGACACCCCCCGATCATCGAACACATGTTCGAACGGGTCAAGCGGTGCAGGTCAGCCGCTCGTCACCCGAGGAGCGGACCCCGGTGGTCGAGGAGCGAGCTCTGCGAGCGTCTCGAGACCCCAGCACCGTACCCCGTGCATGGTCTCGAGGGTCGGGCCCGACGGCCCTCCCACCTCGACCACCGACCGTCGTCAGCGGCGCTTGCGCTTCTCCCGCACCCGCTGCTGCAGGATGATCGGCGTCCCGACGAACCCGAACTCCTCGCGCAGGCGGCGCTCGATGTAGCGCTCGTAGCCCTGGTCGAGCTTGCCGCTGGTGAACAGCACGAACATCGGCGGGGCCGAGCCGGCCTGGGTGCCGAAGAGGATCTTGGGCTGCTTGCCGCTGCGTACGGGGTGCGGGTTCTCAGCGACCAGGCGGCCGATGAAGGCGTTGAGCTGCCCGGTGCTGATCCGGGTCTCCCAGCCCTCGATGGCCTTGTCGAGGGCGGGGACCAGCCGGTCGACGTGCCAACCGGTGCGCGCGGTGATGTTGACCCGCGGCGCCCACTGCACCTGCACCAGGTCGCGCTCGATCTCGCGCTTGAGGAAGTGCTGGCGCTCCTCGTCGACGAGGTCCCACTTGTTGAAGGCGATGACCAGGGCCCGGCCGGACTCCCGCACCGTCTGCAGGATCCGGACGTCCTGCTCCGAGAGCGGCTGCTCGGCGTCGACGACCAGCACGGCCACCTCGGCACGATCGATGGCCTGGCTGGTGCGCAGCGAGGCGTAGTACTCGTGGCCCGAGGACTCCTTGACCCGCTTGCGGATGCCGGCGGTGTCGACGAAGCGCCACACGCGCCCGCCGAGCTCGACCAGCTCGTCGACGGGGTCGACCGTGGTGCCGGCGACGCTGTCGACGACCACCCGGTCCTCCTGGGCGAGCCGGTTCAGCAGCGAGGACTTGCCGACGTTGGGCTTGCCGACGATCGCGATCCGGCGGGGGCCGCCGGGCTCGGCGTCGCGCTCGGGCGGGGTCTCGGGCAGCGCGGCCAGGACGGCGTCGAGCAGGTCGCCCGAGCCGCGCCCGTGCAGCGCGGAGACGACGTGCGGCTCCCCCAGCCCGAGGTTCCACAGGCCGGCGGCCTCGGCCTCGGCGCGCATGTCGTCGACCTTGTTGGCGGCCAGGACGATCGGCTTGCCCGAGCGGCGCAGGACCTTGACCACCTCCTCGTCGGCGTCGGTGATGCCGATCGTGGCGTCCACGACGAACATCACCGCGTCGGCGAGGGTCACCGCGATCTCGGCCTGGGCCGCGATCCGCTGCGCGAGGCCGCGGGCGTCGGGGTCCCAGCCGCCGGTGTCGACCAGGGTGAAGGCACGCCCGGCCCAGTCGGCGTCGTAGGAGACGCGGTCACGGGTGACGCCGGGGACGTCCTCGACGACCGCCTCGCGACGGCCGAGGATCCGGTTGACCAGGGTCGACTTGCCCACGTTGGGGCGGCCGACGACGGCCAGGATCGGCAGCGGACCCAGGGGGCCCTCGCCGTCGAAGCCCTCGGTGTCGAACTCGTACTCGGGCTGACCGTCCCCGTGGTCCTGGGGGTCGTGCTCGCTCATCGGGAATGCTCCGTGACTCCGCCGCCCGGCTCGGGTTCGAGCTCCCCGGCGGGCAGGGGCCCGGGGAGGGTTCGGCCCAGGTGGGCCAGTGCGTCGGTCTGGTGGTCCAGCATGCGTCGCCGCAGCGTGGTGGAGCAGGCGGCGACCAGCTCGCGGGTGCGCGGCCAGTCCACGCGGCCCAGGTCGAGC
>JBBSKO010000330.1:0-2016 GCA_038256225.1 Propionibacteriales bacterium
GGGGTTCCCCTCGACCGTGTCGACCGCCCAGCCGGTGAGGATCCGGGCGGAGTCCTTGACCTCGGCCTCGGTGTAGGCGCCCAGCCCGACGGTGTGCAGCTCCAGCAGCTCGCGGCCGAGGTTCTCGTTGGGCTGTCGGGCTGTGGAGCGGGCGTTGTCGAGGAACACCAGCATCGCGGGGTGCAGGACCGCGGCGCGCAGGATCTCCCCGAACGAGGAGAAGGCCAGCGACCGCAGCGTCTCGCCGTAACCGCGACGGTGGACGTAGGCGGTCTCGCCGCCGACGGTCGGGACGTTGAGCAGCTGCTCCCAGAACTCCGTCATCACCTCACGGACCTGGCGGTCCGCGCGCACCCGGCGGGCGAGCACGTAGCGCTGGTAGTCGGCGGCGAACTGGTGGCTGAGGCTGTCGCGCCACAGCGTGACCGGGTCCCAGGACAGGTGCGGCCACCAGCCTGCACACTCGTCTGCGGCGGGGTCCCCGACCGGGGCTGCGAGCTGCTGGTCGAACCAGGACCGCGCACCGCCGGCGCGGCGGACCTGCGTGGCCAGGGCCGGGGTCAGCCCGTAGGAGAACCGGGCGGCGAGCAGACGCTGATCAGGAGGCAACAATTTCACGGGGACTCCGGCGGAGGGGGCGGGTGGGGACCGCTGACGGGGGGACACAGGAGTCATCGGCACCGCGAGGGCCCATGTTGAGCCCGGGCGTGCCCGAGGTGGGACGTGCCGCGGTGCGGGTCAGGCAGGCTGCGGACGGGAGCCCTCGCCTGGGGGGGTGACGCCGTCGGGGGCGGCGGGCAGCGTCAGCCGGAAGACGGTGCCACCGCCGGGGGCCTGGGCGGCCACGACCGTGCCGCCGTGCCGCTCCACGGTGCTGCGCACGATGGACAGTCCGAGGCCGGTGCCTCGGTAGTCGCCCTGGTGGGCGCGGTGGAAGGAGTCGAAGACGACGTCGAGCTGGTCGTGGGGGACGCCGATGCCGTTGTCGGTGACCTCGACGACGACCGCGTCCTCGGTGCGGCGTCCCTCGACCGTGACGACGGGGACGACCCCGGGGGCGACGTACTTGACCGCGTTCCCGACGAGGTTGTCGAGGACCTGCCGCAGCTGGCCGGCGTCCCCGGCGACCGGGGGGAGCGCCCCGACGTCGATCCGAGGCCGGCCGCCGCCGACCGGCTCCTCCGACCAGTGGGCCGCGACCTCGACGGCGATCGCGCCGAGGTCCACCGCGTCGCGGGCCAGGGTGGCGTCGCGCGCGGTGACGAACGCCAGCAGGTCGTCGATCAGGTCACGCATCCCGATGGTCGCCACCTCGATCCGGGCCAGCGCGCGCGACGCGGTCGGCGGTACGGGGTCGTCGCCGGCCAGCGCGGCGACCTGGGTGGCCAGCACCTCGGTCCAGCCCGAGACCGTGCTCAGGGGGCTGACGAGGTCGTGCGCCACGACCCCGGCGAAGGAGGCGAGGCCGTCGCGCTCCCGGCGCTCGGCGGTGACGTCGTGGTAGACGACCAGCGTGGCCGGACGGCCGCCGCCGATGCGGACCGCGCTGGCCCGCACCTCCAGGCGGCGCGACTCGCCACCGTCGGCCGGGACCACGACGAGGTCCAGGGGCTCCGAGACGCCGTCGGGGTCGTCGGCGGCCCGCGCGGACCGGACCCGCAGCAGGCTCTCGATGGTCGTCTCCTGCCCGTCGGGCCGCAGCACCTTCATCCGGCGGTGGTCGACATGGGTGCCGACCGCGGCCGCGCCGCCCCCGGTCAGCCTCGCGCCGGCGGCGTTGCGCAGCAGCACGGTCCCGTCGTCCCCGATCAGCACGACGCCCTCCGCCATCGCCCCGAGCACCCGGGTCAGGGTCTCGGCCTGGTCCGAGGCGCTGGACCGTGCGAGGACGAGGTCGGCGTGGAGACGGCGTCGCTCGGCGGCGTCGAGGGCCAGGACCATGGTCAGCGCGACCACGAACGCCACCCAGAGCTGGGTGACCGAGGCCGCGTCGCGGGCCTCGTCGAGCGGGACGAA
>JBBSKO010000331.1:0-2008 GCA_038256225.1 Propionibacteriales bacterium
CCGGACGAGGCGCTGGCACGCGGCGAGTGGCCCTTCCCCCGGCACCTGCTCGCCGACGCGGTGCGACGGGCGTACGACGCGCTCCCCCGCGGCGGCCGCCGGCTGCCGCTCGCCTGATCGTGGGGCGACGGGTGGTTGACGCCCACGCCCGACCCACTAGCGTCGCGGCCATGAGCAACGCCTCCGACGACAAGGACACCGCCGGGCCCGACATCGGGATCTCGGACGACCAGCTGCCCGAGGACCTCGTGCCCGGCGAGGACAACCCGCTGGCCGAGGGACTCGCCGAGGGCGAGCAGGTCGACGACCTGATGGCGAGCGGCAAGCCGGTGGAGCGTTCCGAGCCCGACGGCCCCGGCGGGGAGAACGACACCTCCCAGGACGAGGACCGCAGCACCGGGTCCTGACCCGGAGCGCGTCCCCGGCGCGCGTCCCCGGCACCGTCGGCGGTGCCGCCTACCGTGGTTGGCGTGAGTGATCGCTACGGCTCCGACGTCCTCTCCGGCGACTGGCGCGCCCCCCGCCGGGGCCGGGCCCAGCCGGCCACCGCCGACCTCGGCACCGTCGTCGAGGAGGTCACGACCGACTTCTGCGGCGAGGTGGTCTCGGTCGACCGTGACCTGCACGTCCTGACGCTCGAGGACCGGTACGGCAAGCGCCGCACCTTCCCGCTCGGCGCGGGCTTCCTGCTCGAGGGCCGCCCCGTGGTGCTCGCGGCCCCGGTGCACCGGCGCGCCCCGGCCGCGCCCACCCGTACGGCCTCCGGCTCGGTGGCCGTCGCCGGAGCCCGGGCGCGGGTGGCGCGGGCGAGCCGGATCTTCGTGGAGGGCAAGCACGACGCCGAGCTCGTCGAGAAGGTCTGGGGCGAGGACCTGCGCCTGGAGGGCGTGGTCGTGGAGATGCTGCACGGCGTCGACGACCTGCCCGCCCAGCTGCGCGCGTTCGGCCCCGGGCCCGGTCGCCGGGTCGGCGTCCTGGTCGACCACCTGGTGCCGGGCTCGAAGGAGAGCCGCGTGGCCGCCGAGGTCGCCGCCTCCCCGCTGGGTGAGCACGTCCTCGTCGTCGGCCACCCGTTCGTCGACGTGTGGGCCGCGGTCAAGCCGCAGCGGGTGGGGCTGACGGCGTGGCCCGAGATCCCGCGCTCGGTGGAGTGGAAGCGCGGCATCTGCGCCGCCCTGGGCTGGCCGCACGCCGAGCAGGCCGACATCGCTCGGGCCTGGCAGCGCATCCTCGCGCGCGTCTCGACCTTCGCCGACTGCGAGCCGGCCCTGCTCGGTAGGGTCGAGGAGCTCATCGACTTCGTCACCGACCCCGACGCGTGACCCGTCAGGAGACCCACATGGACCAGCAGCCCCCGCAACCCCCGCAGCAGCCCTACGGCCAGCAGCCGTCCGGCTGGCAGCCCGGCGGACAGCTCAGCGCGATGGACCGCACCTGGGGCGGGGCCGCGCACTGGAGCGCGCTGGTCGCGGCGTTCCTCGCGCTGGCGTTCCTCGGCCCGCTGCTGGTCCTGCTGGTGCGCTCCGACTCCCCCTGGGTCCGGCGCCAGGCCGTGGAGTCGCTGAACTTCCAGCTGTCGATGGTGATCTACGGCATCGTCGGCGGGGTCCTGGCCGTCGTGCTCGTCGTGCTCACCGTGGGCATCGGGCTGCTGGCCGTGGTCCCGCTGGCCCTGGCGGCCGCTGCGTTCTGGCTGGTGTTCACCATCATCGGCGCCGTGAAGGCCTCCAACGGCGAGGACTACCGCTACCCGCTGACGATCCGCATGGTCAGCTGAGACCGCGCCGCACCTGCGACAGGGTCAGGGGAGCAGGTCACGCACGACGCCGTCGGCGAGCAGCCGGCCGGCGTCGGTGAGCACGAGCCGGGGGCCGGCGACGACGACGAGCCCCCGCGCCACCAGGTCCGGCACGGCGGCGGCCCCGGTCCCGTCGAGGACGTCGAGGGGCAGCCCGTCGCTCAGCCGCAGCTCGAGCATCACCCGCTCCACCCGCCGGTCCTCGGTGGA
>JBBSKO010000332.1:0-1926 GCA_038256225.1 Propionibacteriales bacterium
ACGGTGCAGTTCGGACGCAGCTACGAGGAGTTCGAGGTCGGAGCGACCTACCGCCACTGGCCGGGGAAGACGGTGACCGAGTACGACGACCACCTCTTCTGCCTGCTGACGATGAACCACCACCCGCTCCACATGGACGAGCACTTCGCGAACGAGACGACGCAGTTCGGCCGCAACGTGGTCGTGGGCAACTACGTCTACTCGATCCTGCTCGGGATGTCGGTGCCCGACGTCTCCGGCAAGGCGATCGCCAACCTCGAGGTCGAGTCGCTGCGCCACGTCGCCCCGACCTTCCACGGCGACACGCTCTACGGGGAGACCACCGTGCTGGACAAGCGGGAGTCGGCCTCGAAGGACGACCGGGGCGTGGTCCACGTCGAGACCATCGGCTACAAGCAGGACGGCACCGTGGTCTGCGTCTTCCGGCGCAAGGTGATGGTGCCGAAGCAGTCCTACCTCGAGCAGCGCGGCGGGGAGCAGCCCGGGCGGCCGGTCCCGGTCCCGGACCGGAACTGGCCGGGACCGCTCGCCGAGCGGCCCGCGGCCGACGGCTGAGACGGGGGCCCCGGTGCGCTGGGAGGAGCGCCGCGAGGTCGTCCTCGGGGTGCTCGCGCTGCTCTTCCTGGGCGCCTACGCCTGGCCGATCCTGGACCCCGGGCTGGACCCGGGCTGGACCCGCGCCTGCCGGCTGACCCAGGTCGTCGTCTGGGTGGCGTTCGGCGCCGACTTCGCGCTCCGCGTCGCCGCGGCGCCGTCCAGGGCCCGGTGGGTGCGCGGGCACCTGCCCGAGCTGGCCCTGCTCGTGCTGCCGGTGCTGCGCCCGTTGCGGCTGCTGCTCCTGCTGACCCTGCTGCGCGCGATCAACCGCGGCGGCGCGGTCAGCCTCCGCGGCCGCGTCGGCGTCTACGTCGGTGCCGGCAGCGTCCTGGTCGGGCTGGTGGCGGCGCTCTCCGTGCTCGAGGCGGAGCGCGGCGCCCCGGGGTCGACCATCACCGCCTTCGGCGACGCCGTGTGGTGGGCGTGCACGACGATGACCACCGTCGGGTACGGCGACACGTACCCGGTGACGCCGCTCGGGCGCACGATCGGGGTCGGACTGATGGTGGCCGGTGTCGCGCTGCTGGGTGCGGTGACCGCCACGGCGGCCGCCTGGCTCGTGCAGGCCGTCGCCGAGGAGGAGGAGGAGGCCGAGGAGGCCGAGCTGGCCGCCGGGGGCACTGTCACCGGTGCGCGGCCCGGGCGGGAGGAGCTCGTGGGGACCGAGGGGGAGGAGCTGCTGCGTGAGGTGCGGGCCCTGCGGGCCGAGGTCGCGGCGCTGAGGGGTTGGCCCGGCCCCGAGCGGGATGGGAACCTGCAGGCATGACGCGCCTGTGGCTGGTCCGGCACGGTGAGACCGAGTGGAGCCGCGACGGCCGGCACACCTCGACCACCGACCTCCCCCTCACCGAGGACGGGGAGGAGACGGCCCGCTCGCTGGCGCCGCGGCTGGGCGCCGCGTCGTTCGCGCTGGTGCTGTCATCACCGCGGCAGCGGGCCCGGCGTACCGCGGCCCTGGCCGGCTTCGCCGAGCCCGAGACCACCGAGGACCTCGCCGAGTGGGCCTACGGCGACTACGAGGGCGTGAGCACCGAGGAGATCCGACGCACGGTGCCGGGCTGGACGGTGTGGTCCCACCCGGTGCCCGGTGGGGAGGACGCGGCCGCGGTCGCCGCGCGGCTGGACCGGGTGGTCGCCCGGGTGCGCGAGGTGGACGGCGACGTGCTGGTCTTCGCGCACGGGCACTCCCTGCGGGCCCTGACCGCGCGGTGGCTCGGGCTGGACGTCCGCGACGGCCGGCTGCTCAGGCTGGACACCGCGACGATCTCGCAGCTCGGCTTCGAGCGCGAGAACCCGGTGGTGCTGCGGTGGAACGGCTGATCCGGTGAC
>JBBSKO010000333.1:0-1871 GCA_038256225.1 Propionibacteriales bacterium
CCGTGCGGACCTGGGCGCCCGTGGCGGCCTCGACGTCGGTCAGCAGCGCGCGCTGGGTCAGCTCCATGACGACCTCGCGGGCCGGCAGGTCGGTGACCAGGTAGGTCCAGCCGAGCACGCCGCGCGGGGCGAACGAGATGGCCAGGGTGACCACGCTCCAGTCGGCTCCGGCGTCGGCCACCGAGACCTCCATCCGCACGGTGCCCGGTGCCCGGACCGAGGCCTGCATGGTCATCCGGCGGGTGTCGTGGTCGACCTCCAGGACCTCCCAGAACCCCGCCCGGTCGCCGCTGCGCAGCAGGTCGCGGTCGGGCAGGGGCCAGCGCCGGCCCTGGCCGAGGGCGACCCGGTCGATCGCGCCGCGGACCACGAAACCGAACGCGTCGACGTACCAGACGTGGCCGTCGGCGTCGGGGCGCGCCGAGGCGACCGCGGCCCAGACGTCGGCCGCCGTGCGGTCCAGGGTCGTCGAGCGTCCGCTGCGCTGCAGGGTGGGGAAGGCTCTCACCCCGCGAGCGTACGGCGGCCCGGCCACCCGGCCGGCTTCCCGGCGCGCCTCACCGGTCGGCGTCGGCCAGCAGGACCTGCAGCCGCTCGCGGCCGCGGGCGGCGTGGCTCTTGACCGTGCCCTCGGCGATCCCGAGCTCGGCGGCGGTCTCGGCGGTCGACAGCCCGAGCCAGTACCGCAGCAGGACCGCCTTGCGCTGCATCACGGGCAGGCCCTGGAGCGCGTCGAGCAGCGCCGAGCGCTCCTCCACGGGCTCGGGGTCGCAGGACCCGCCGTGCTCGGGTACGCCGACGTGCTCGCGGTTGGTGGCGCGCCGGTGCCGGTCGATGTTGGCTCGGACGATGATCCGGCGCACGTACGCCTCCTCGTTGCCCTCGCAGCGGATCCGCGGCCAGGCGACGTAGGCCTTCACCAGGGCGGTCTGCACGAGGTCGTCGGCGGTGTGCCAGTCGCCGCAGACGGCGTAGGCGATCCGGCGCAGGTGGTCGCGTCGGGCGGTCACGAAGGCGGTGAAGGACGCCTCGCGCTCGACGTCCCTCATCCTGCTCCCTCGCCGCCGGGCCGTGCGAGCCGGACCTCGGCCTCGACCCAGTCGGAGAAGGACACGTAGGAGCCCCACGGGCCCCAGGAGCTGACCGATCCCTGCTGCGGCGAGCGGTCGAGGAGGTACCAGTCGGTGCTGCCCCCGCGCCGCACCGACGCCGCCGCCGAGTACGCCGGCGGCTCCCGGTCGAGGGGGTTGGTGACCTGCTCGAGGATCGTGGCGCCGTCCACGGCGACGAGGCGGCCGTCGGCGGTCAGCCGGACGCCCCGGGCCGGCTCGCGCCCCGGGCGCCACCGCTCGAAGCCCACCCTGCTCATCCGGTCGACCACCTCGCCCTGGCCCGTCGACGGCGCGACCGAGCGGGGGCGCGGAGCCGTCGACGGGTCGGCCGCCGGTGGGGCAGCGGGGTCCGGGGCGATGTTGGCGGCGGGGGTGCCGGGCACGACCAGCGCGCTGGTCACGGCCACCACCGCGACGACGGCGAGCGCCGAGGCCGTGGTGGCGAGCCGGCGCCTCAGGAGGGCCCGGCGCCCGGCCGCGACGGTCCTGGAGACCGGGGGCGGCACGGGGCCGTGCCCGATCGCGTCGTCGAGCTGCTCCGACAGGTCCATGTCGTTGCTACGCACCCGCCGGCCGATCGGTTGTCACGCGTGCGGCGGGGGTGCGTGGTCCACGTTGACCGTCGGGACGCCGTCGCCGGCGCGGGCGATCACCGCGAGGGAGGGCTCCTCGCCGGGGTTCGACTCCCGGTGCACGGTGTGGGCCGGCACCTCGACGAAGTCACCGGGGTGCGCGTCGACGTGGCCCGGGACGCCCTCG
>JBBSKO010000334.1:0-1805 GCA_038256225.1 Propionibacteriales bacterium
CGCAGCGTCCCGGCCTCCAGCGCACGCCGGGTGTGGTGGTACCTGGTCTGGAGGAGTCGGGCGATCCAGAGCCCACCCCTGAGGACCTCGGTGGGGTCGCCGGTGAGCTTGCCGAGCCAGGCGGCGGGGTCGGTGTCGGCCTCGTCACCGACGGGGCCGTGCTGGCCGCGGTCGCGTGCTTCGGCCAGGACGGCGAGCTTGTAGGCCGCGACCTGGGACTCCAGGGCGGTGATCTCGTGGGCGGCGGTGGTCAGGTCGGTGTTCGACAAGGCCGTGGTGGAGACCCCGGCCGCGGTCGTGATGGCGCCGCGGGCCTCGAGCAGCGCACCGGTGACGCGGACCCCGGGACGTACCCGCACCGGACCCGGGACCCAGGGTGCCTCGCACCCCAGGTCGGTGTCGGCGGTGGTGGTGGTCATGGGTCTACTCAAGCACCGACCGCCGACATCCATCCCGCTCAGAGGGCCTTCCCCGACCACAACGGTGTAACAGTAGAACAAACGTTCGTCTACACGCCCAGGATGATGCCGCCAGGGTGTCCGGAACCGTCACCTCGAGGCGCCGCGAGCGTCATCTCGGCGTCAGGCGGCGGCGGTCAGCGCCTCGAGCACGTCCATCCGCGCGGCGCGCACCGCCGGCACGACCGCGGCCAGCACCCCGACCGCCCCCGCGCCCGCCAGCAGGGCCAGGACCGTGGCCCAGGGCACGGCCAGCGTCGTCAGCCCCTCGGAGACCAGCCCCTGCTGCAGGGCCGTGCCCAGGCCGAGGCCGAGGGCGACCCCGAGCACCGCGCCGAACGCCGAGGTGGCCACGGCCTCGATGGTGACCATCGCGACCATCTGTCGACGGAGCACCCCGACCGCCCGGAGCAGCCCGATCTCGCGGGTCCGCTCCAGGACCGACAGCGCCAGGGTGTTGACGATGCCCAGCACGGCGACGACGACGCTGAACAGCAGGAGCACGTACAGCAGGTTGAGCAGGGTGTCGACCGAGGCGCCCTGCGCCTCGACGAACTCCGCGCGGTCCTGGACCGACACGACGAGGTACGGCTGGACGACGTCGGACAGCGCGGCCCGGAGGTCCTCGACGTCGGCGCCAGGCGCGGCGCGCACGAACACCTGCCCGTCCACCTGCTGCACCGCCGGGAGCACCTCGCGGTACAGGCTCCGGTCCACGATCACGTGGGAGGCGAAGGCCTGGCTGTCCCGGTAGACGCCCCCCACCGTGAGCGGGACCGACGCCAGGGTGCCGACCTCGCCGGTCAGAGCGTCGCCGACCGCCCAGCCGCGCTCGTCCGCGGTGGCCCGGTCGACCAGGACGGCGTGGCCGGCGAGGGCGTCCAGCTGTCCGTCCTCGACGACGAGGTCGAAGTTCTCCGCGACGTCGGAGGCGTCGACGGCCGCGGCCGCGGTCCGGAAGTCGCCGATGCCGAGGTCGACGGTGCTGACCTGGGCGACGGAGGCCACCGTGGGAAGGGAGCGGATGGCGGAGGCCACCGGGGCCGGGACGGGAGCCGTCGTGCCGGTCATCAGCACGAAGTCCGACGTCAGCTCGTCGGCCACCCCCTCGCGCACGCTGGCCTTGACGCTCTCGCCGAGCACGGACAACCCCGCGATCAGCGCCAGCCCGATCATCAGCGCGCTCGCGGTCGTGGCCGTGCGCCGAGGGGCGCGCAGCGCGTTCTCCCGCGCGATCGGTCCCACCACGCGGGCGACCTGGGCCAGCGGCCAGACGACCACCCGGACCACCGGACGGGCCAGGACGGGCGCCAGCACCAGCATCGCCACGACCGCGGCCGCGGCGGC
>JBBSKO010000335.1:0-1799 GCA_038256225.1 Propionibacteriales bacterium
CTGCCGGCCCTCTACCGCCGCGAGCTCGAGGGCGGCCTGCCCGAGGACACCCGCATCATCGGCGTCTCCCGCGCCGACCTGGACGACGAGGCGTACCGCGCCGTGGTCCGGGACGCGCTCGCCTCCCACGTCGAGCGCAGCGACCTGTACGACGGCGCCGTCGACCGCCTGCTGTCCCGACTGCACCACGTGCCGATGGAGTTCGACGACCTCGCCCAGTGGCACCTGCTGCACGGCCTGCTCAAGGACCGCCCGCGCGTCGAGGAGGCCGTCACGGTCTTCTACCTCGCCGTCGCCCCGTCGGCCTTCGGCCTGATCTGCGACCAGCTCGACGAGGTCGGCCTGGCCACCGAGCGCTCGCGCGTGGTGATGGAGAAGCCGATCGGCCACGACCTCGCCTCCTCGCAGCAGGTCAACGACGCCGTCGGCCGGGTCTTCGCGGAGTCCCAGGTCTTCCGCATCGACCACTACCTGGGCAAGGAGAGCGTCCAGAACCTCCTGGTCACCCGCTTCGCCAACACCTTCCTCGAACCGCTGTGGAACTCGCGCTGGGTCGACCACGTGCAGATCACCGTGGCCGAGTCCCTCGGCGTCGGCGAGCGCGGGGCGTACTACGACCGCGCCGGCGCCCTGCGCGACATGGTGCAGAACCACCTCCTCCAGCTGCTGTGCCTGGTCGCGATGGAGCCGCCGACCTACATCGGCCGCGAGACCGTGCGCGACGAGAAGCTCAAGGTCCTCCAGGCCCTCAAGCCGATGACGCCGGCCGACGTCGACCGCGACACCGTGCGCGGGGCGTACGGCGAGGGTCTCGTCGACGGGCAGCCGGTGCGGTCCTACGCCGACGACCTCGGCGAGGCCGCCCCCGAGGCCGGCAGCACCACCGAGACGTTCGTGGCGCTGCGCACCGAGGTGCAGAACTGGCGCTGGGCCGGCGTCCCGTTCTACCTGCGCACCGGCAAGCGGCTGCCCCGCCGGACCTCCGAGATCGTGGTCGTCTTCAAGGCCCCGCCGCACCACATGTTCCCGCACAGCGAGGGCAGCGCCGAGCCGAACCGGCTGCACATCCAGGTCCAGCCCGACGAGGGCATGCGGCTGACGATGACGGCCAAGGAGCCCGGCCCGGGCGGCTACCGGCTGCGCCCGGTCTCGCTGGACCTGTCCTACGCCGACACCTTCGACCAGCGCTCCCCCGACGCCTACGAGCGACTGATCATGGACGTCGTCAAGGGCAACGCCACCCTGTTCATGCGGCGCGACGAGATCGAGGCCGCCTGGAGCTGGGCCGAGCCGATCCTGGACCGCTGGACCACCGCCCCCGACCGCCCCCGCCGCTACGCCGCCGGCACCAGCGGCCCCACCGCGGCCACCGCGCTCATCGAGCGCGACGGCCGTTCCTGGCAGGAGATCGAGTGACCGACCCGACCCCCACCCCCACCCCGACGACCACCCCGACGACCGCGGACGGCCCCGTCCCGCGCCCCGACCTGGCGCTCCCCGCGACGCACCCCGTCGTGGCGGCCGTGACCGAGCGGCTGGTCGAGCGCAGCACGGCGAGCCGGGCGGCGTACCTGCGCCGGGTCCGTGCCGGCGTGGCCGCCGGTGCCGCGAGCGGCGCCGCCCGTGCCGACCTCGGCTGCGCCAACCTCGCGCACGGTTTCGCCGCCGCCGAGCCCCGGGAGAAGTCCGGGCTGCGCGGGCGCACCAAGCCGAACGTGGCCGTGGTGACCTCCTACAACGACATGCTCTCCGCGCACCAGCCGTACGGGACGTACCCGCCGGTGCTCAAGGAGGCCGTC
>JBBSKO010000336.1:0-1798 GCA_038256225.1 Propionibacteriales bacterium
CGGTCGTGCCCGACCCGCAGCGGCTGCTGGGCTGCTTCGAGGCCGAGCTGGCGGCGATGCTCGCCCCGGGCTCGTCGACGGAGACCAGCGGCACTGCGGCCGCCGCCCTCGTCTGACCCGGGGCGCAGCTGTAACGCTGTGTTACTTCCTCTGGTGCGCCGTCGTGACGCCGCACCAGATCGAGTAACACAGCGTTACAGCGGGCGGTCAGCGCAGGGGGTCGACGCCCTCGTGATCGCCGATCCGGCTCACGAGCCCGCCGAGGTGGTGCGTGCCGTCGCCGAGCAGGTGGTCCAGCGCGGTGAGCCGGGCGACGTGGTTGCCCACGGCGTACTCGGCGGTGACGCCGATCCCGCCGTGCAGCTGGATGGCCTCCTGGCCGACGTGGCGCGCGGCCCGCGAGACCTGCAGGGAGGTACGCCGGGCGGCGTCCGAGGCTGCCTCGGCGTCCCCGCTCATCAGCACCATCGTCGCCCACTGGACCATCGAGCTGGCCAGCTCGAGCGAGACGTACATGTCCGCGGCGCGGAAGGTGAGCGCCTGGAAGGTGTTGAGCGTGACGCCGAACTGCTTGCGGCTCTTGAGGTACTCGGTGGTGAGCCGCAGTGCGGTCTCCATCGACCCCAGCGCCTCGTTGGCGGCGCTGATGCGGCCGACGTCGAGGATGGTGGCCACCGTGGCCTCGCGGTCCGCGACCTCGCCCAGCGGCGTGGCGACGGTGCCCGAGAAGGTGACCTTGGCCGCGCGGCCGCCGTCGTAGGTGCGGTAGGAGTCGCGCTGCAGGTCGGCGGCGTCGCCCTCGACCAGGAAGAGGCCGGTGCCGCCGTCGGGCAGCGCCGCGGTCACCACGAGGGTGTCCGCGCGGGCCCCCTGCACGACCGGCTCCTTGACGCCCTCGAGCGTCCAGGCCCCGCCCTGCTCGGTGGCCGTGACCGCCGAGGCGCTCGAGACCCAGCCGCGGCCGGGCTCGTCGTGGGCCAGGGCCAGCACGCGCTCGCCCTCGGCGACCGCGCCGAGGATCTCCTCGCGCTGCTCGGCCGACCCGGCCGCGGAGACCAGGCCACCGGCCAGGACCACGCAGGTCAGGAACGGCTCGGGCGCGATGACGCGACCCATCTCCTGGGCCACGATGCCGATCTCGACCGGTCCGGCGCCGACACCGCCGTCGGCCTCGGCGAAGGGCAGCCCGAGGATGCCCATCTCGGCCATCCGTGCCCACTGCTTCTCGTCGAAGCCCGGCTCGTCGTTGACGGTCTGGCGGCGGTGCTCGTGGTCGGAGTACGTCTTGCCGACCAGGCCGCGCACCGCGTCGCGCAGGGCGACCTGCTCGTCGTCGTAAGTGAAGTCCATGTCTGTCCCGTCCCCCTCAGAGCCCGAGGATCGTCTTGCTGATGATCTGACGCTGGACCTCGTTGGAGCCGCCGTAGATGGAGGCCTTGCGCAGGTTCAGGTAGGTCGGCGTCGCCCGGCGGGCGAAACCGGGCAGCGCGGACCCGTCGTCCGCGCCGGAGGCCAGGGAGGCCGGGCCGGCGAGGTCGACGGCGAGCTCGCTGACGGCCTGCTGCAGCTCGGTGCCCTTGAGCTTCAGCACCGAGCTGGCCGGGTGCGGTTCGCCGCCCTCGGAGTGGGCGACCACGCGCAGCGCGGTCAGCTCGAGGGCGAGCAGCTCGTTCTCCAGCTCCGCGACCCGGGCCGCGAGCAGCGGGTCGGCGGCGAGGCGCTCGGCGTACCGCTCCTTGGCCAGGGCCAGGTTGCGCTTCGTCGCGGCCACCGGGGCCACGCCGACGCGCTCGTTGCC
>JBBSKO010000337.1:0-1793 GCA_038256225.1 Propionibacteriales bacterium
GGCCTTGGCCAGGAACTCCTCCGAGCGCGAGCCGCCCATGGCGCCCGAGGTGGCCTTGACGACGACGTAGTCGAAGCCGAGGCGGTCGAAGATGCGGACGTAGGCGTCGCGGTGCGCCTGGTAGCTGGCGTCGAGCCCGGCGTCGTCGACGTCGAAGGAGTAGGAGTCCTTCATGATGAACTCGCGCCCGCGGAGCACGCCGGCACGGGGACGCGCCTCGTCGCGGTACTTGGTCTGCACCTGGTAGATCGACAGCGGCAGGTCCTTGTAGGAGGAGTAGAGGTCCTTCACCACCAGGGTGAACATCTCCTCGTGCGTGGGGCCGAGCAGGTAGTCGGCGCCCTTGCGGTCCTTGAGCCGGAAGATGCCGTCGCCGTATTCGGCCCAGCGGCCCGAGGCCTCGTAGGGCTCCTTGGGCAGCAGCGCGGGGAAGGACAGCTCCTGGGCGCCGATGGCGTCCATCTCCTGGCGCACGACGCGCTCGACCTTGCGCAGCACGCGCAGGCCCAGCGGCAGCCAGGTGTAGATGCCGGGGGCGGCGCGGCGGATGTAGCCGGCGCGGACCAGCAGGCGGTGGCTCGGCACCTCGGCGTCCGCGGGGTCGTCCCTCAACGTGCGCACGAACAGGGTGGACATCCGCGTGATCATGCGCTCAGCGTAGGTGGGACGCACCCTGCCGGACGAACCAGTTCCCGGCGTACGGGCGCCGGCGGGCTCAGCGGCCGCGGGCCACGCGCAGCGCGATGCCGACGAGCGGCGCCTGGAGCGGGACGCGAGCGAGCGTGCCGACCCGCCAGGCGCGGCTGCGGGCACGCTGCCCGTCCCGGGCCATCTGCACGTTGCCCGGCAGGATCGCCAGCAGCAGGGCGGCCGTGGCCCAGCCGCCCGCCTGCCGGGTGGCCGGGTGCAGCACCGCGGCCGCGCAGGCCAGCTCGGCCACGCCCGAGGCGTGCACGGTGCGTCGCGCCCCGACCGGCACCCACGACGGCACCAGCGGCTCGAAGACCTGGGGACGTACGAGATGGATCACGCCGCTGGCGACGAACGCGCCGGTCAGCGCGCGGGCGGGCAGGGTCAGCGGGGCGGCGTCCACGCGCCCACCGTAGGGGGACGAGCCCGCGCGGGGAGCCCGGGCTCAGAACATCACGGTCGAGAAGCGGGCGGTCTCGACGAAGCCGGCGCGGGCGTAGGCGCGCCGGGCGGTGGTGTTCCACTCGTTGACGTAGAGGGAGACGGTCGGGGCGATCTCGGCCTGGACCAGCGCGGCCACCGCGGCCATCCCGGCGGTCGCCAGGCCGCGACCGCGGTGGGCGGGTGGGACGTACACGCCCTGGACCTGCGCCGCGACCCCGGCCGCGCAGGCGACCTCGGCCTTGAAGACCAGCTCGTCACCGTCGTAGCGGGCGAAGGACCAGCCGCGGCTGACCAGCTGGGCCACCCGGCTGCGGTAGAGGTCGGAGCCGCCCTGCTCGGGCGAGATGCCGACCTCCTCGGTGTACATCGCCACGCAGGCCGGGTAGAGCGTCTCGAGGTCGTCGCGCGTGGTGCGCCGCACCCCGGGGTCGGGCTCGACGGTGGGGGCGCCGCGCAGCTCCAGGTGCGGCTGGAGCCACCGGCGCTCGCGGGGACGGCCCCAGGTGCGCGCGGCCTGATTCCAGAACGCCCGGACCGGCTCGTGCCGCCCGACCAGGGTGGAGGCGGAGCGGTGCACGCTCAGCGCCTTCTCGGCGAAGACGCGCGCGTCCTCCTCGTCGGCCTGGACCGGCACGATGTTGGCGCCCGCGTGGCACGCC
>JBBSKO010000338.1:0-1774 GCA_038256225.1 Propionibacteriales bacterium
GCGGGCGACGAGGGCCTCGGTGATGGCCTCGAGGACGGCCGCGACGGCGCGGTCGGCGGTGGCCTTGTCGACGTCGGCGCGGGTTGCGACGTCCTCGACGAGCTGGCTCTTGTTCATGTGGAACTCCTTGATGTCGCGGGCAATCTCTTCTCGGCACCGTAGCGGCCCCGTGGCCCGGTCCGCGCGCCCGGGGCCTACCGCGGCGTGGTGCAGAGCCGGGCCGGAGCCCGCGCGGAGCCGGCCGGTGCGGGGTCTGGCTGCAGTTTTGTGCAGTGCGTCGACCTGCATCTCTGGTCCGTGGCGCGGGGGCGCCAGGAGGGGCACAGTGACGGGCGACGGCCCCCCGGCCGTCAGCCCTCCTGTCTCGGGAGGTGCCCACCACGTGGCCGTCCGCGGCTCGCCGGAAGGTGTCTGGAAACCATGAAGAAGACCGCCCCCCTCGCTGCCCTGGTCGCGGCCCTCGCCGCCGCCGGCACCCTCGGCGCCGGCCCGGCCTCGGCCGCACCCGCCGCCCCGTCGACTGCCGCACCCGCCGCACCCGCTGCCGCCCCCGACCGCCCCGCTCCGTTGGTCAGCTCCGAGCGTGCCGTCGCCGGTCGCTACGTCGTGGTGCTCGACGAGGCCGCCGCCGGCCAGGCCCGCAGCGAGGCCCGAGCGGCCGTCGACGGGCAGCGCAGCGACGTCGAGCACGTCTACGGCACGCTCGGCGCCTACGCCGTCTCGCTCACCGACGCCCAGCTGGCCGAGGTCCGCCGCGACCCGCAGGTCGAGTTCGTCCAGGAGGACGCCCGCGTCAGCATCGCGGCGACCCAGAGCAACGCCACCGGCGGCCTGGACCGCATCGACCAGCGCGCCCTGCCCCTCTCGCGCAGCTACACCTACAGCCGTACGGGCTCCGGCGTGCGCGCCTACGTCATCGACACCGGCATCTACGCCGCGAACCGGGAGGTCAGCGGCCGCGTCGCCGCCGGCGTCACCGCGATCAACGACGGTCGGGGCACCAGCGACTGCAACGGTCACGGCACGCACGTGGCCGGCACCGTGGGCGGGACGACGTACGGCGTGGCCAAGGCGGTCACGCTCGTCCCGGTCCGCGTGCTGGACTGCCGGGGCAGCGGCACCAGCTCCGGCGTCATCGCCGGGATGGACTGGGTGGCCTCCAACGCGACCCGACCCGCCGTGGCCAACCTGAGCCTGGGCGGCGGGGCCGACGCCGCCACCGACACCGCGGTGGCCCGGATGGTCTCCTCCGGGATCACCACGGTCGTGGCCGCCGGCAACGAGAACGTCGACGCCTGCACGTCCTCCCCGGCGCGGGCGGCCTCGGCGATCACGGTCGCGGCCAGCACGTTCGGCGACGCCCGGGCCTCGTTCTCGAACTACGGGTCCTGCGTCGACCTCTTCGCTCCCGGCCAGAGCATCACCTCGGCCTGGATCGGCGCCACCACGGCGACCAACACCATCTCGGGCACCTCGATGGCCTCCCCGCACGTCGCCGGCGTCGCCGCCCTCTACCTCCAGGGCAACCCGTCGGCCACGCCGGCGACGGTGACCGGTGCGCTGGTCGGCAACGCCACGAGCAACGTGGTCAGCGGCGCCAACGGTTCGCCGAACCGGCTGCTGTTCTCCTCCTACTGAGCCACCCGCCGGGCCGCCGCGGCCCGATCCACGACGCCCCCGCCGGTCCTCGGCGGGGGCGTCGTGCCGTACGGCGCGGGGGCGGGCGCGCCGGAATCGTCATCTCGAGGCGCCGCGAGCGTCATCTCGGCTGTCC
>JBBSKO010000339.1:0-1763 GCA_038256225.1 Propionibacteriales bacterium
CCATGTTCAGCCACAGCGCGCGCTCGACGTCGTGCCGGTCGTCGACCGGGACCCGCTCCAGCATCGAGGCGCCCGCGCCCGCGGCCGAGGCGTAGAGCGCGGTCCACACCGGCCCGAAGACCGCGGCGGGAGGCTGCCAGGGCGGCTTGCGCAGGGCGCGGTACCAGGGCGACCCGGGCTTGGTCCCCAGCCCGCCGACGACTGCGCCGGCCAGGACGGGCGGGATCGTCCGCGCCAGGCGCCGCGGCAGGGCGAGGTGGTCGATCGAGGTCGTGGCGGGGGCGATCACGCAGGCGTCCTGTCGGTGGTGGGGTGGGGTCCGGTGTGGTGGTGCGTCACCAGAACCGGCTCCCGGGGATGCCCTTGAAGGGGCCGACGACGCGGGAGGTGATCCAGCCGCCGTAGAAGTCGCCGGGCTGCGGCTCGACGACCTCGCCGTCGACCGTGCACAGGTCGACGGCGCCGGGCATGACCGCGACCATGCCGAGCAGCTCGCGGAAACCGGGCGTCGGCTCGGGATAGGTCCACGCGGCGCGCGGCGCGACGACATCGCCCCGCTCGTCGCCGACCAGGTCGAAGTAGGAGGCGGCGCCCTTCCACTCGCAGAAGCTCGAGCCGACGGTGGGTCGCAGGGCGCCGTCGACGAAGTCCAGGACCGGGACGTAGTAGGTGGGCGGGTGGCTGGTCTCGAGCACCCGCACCGACCGGGTCGTCGAGGCCACCGTGCGCCCGCCCAGGACGATGTCCACGCGCTCGGTGCTGTGGTCCAGCGCCGGCGGCCGGGGGTAGTCCCACACTGACTCCTGGCCGGGTCCGGGGGTCTCGGGCACAGGACGACTCATGGCGCGGACGCTACTCCGCGTCCCTCACCCGCCGGTCACCTCTCCGTGCCCGTCACCACACCGGTCACCAGGCGACGTCGGCCGCGGCGAGCCCGGCCGCGGCGACCAGCCGTCGTACGCCCTGCCCGTGCGCGGGGGCGGTGAGCAGCAGCAGCCCGCGACCCGGCGGCGCGGCCAGCGCGGCCACGAGGTCCCCCAGCGGGACGCCGCGGCAGCCCGGCGGCCAACCGTCCGCACCGGCCTCGACGTAGCTGTCGGCGACCCCCACCTCCGCGCCGTCGTACGAGACCAGGACGACGAAGTGCCCGACGTCCCACCCGGCGAGCGGGTGGTCGCGCGGCCAGGTCGGGCCGGTGCGCAGGTTCGCCACCACGGCGACGGGGTCCCCGGCCTCGCGCAGGCCGACCAGCAGCCGCCCCCACGGGGCGGGGTCGCCACCGCGGCCGGCAGCGGGGGCGGGCACGACGGCCACGGGCGCGGCGTCGGGGAGGCCGGCGGCCAGGGGCGCGGCGTCCGTCCCGCTCCGCCCGGGGTCGTCGGCGCGTGGCAGGTCCTGCCAGGCGTCGGTGAGCAGCGGCGCCCCGACCGGTCGCCAGGCCGGTTCGTCGTGCGGCCACACCCGGGTGCCGGCGGCCAGCGCCAGCACGCCCAGGTCGGGGACATCAGCGGGTTCGAGCAGCACGTGCAGCGCGGCCCACGCCGCGAACGGCCCGCACAGCTGGTCGGGCTGCGGCAGCCGGGCGGGGTGCGCGGCCAGGACCCGGTCGGCGCCGGGCAGCAGCGCGGCCGGGTCGGGCCGGACCCCCGGGCCGGTCAGTACTGCCACCGCAGCGAGGCCACGACGTCCTCGACGCCGCGGTCGGCGGCCCAGGCGGCGTCGGCGGCGCGGCAGGCCGCGAAGGCGCCCAGCAGCTCGGCGCC
>JBBSKO010000340.1:0-1672 GCA_038256225.1 Propionibacteriales bacterium
CGCTCGGTGGCGAAGGAGGTCGAGCCGACGAGGTCCACGAAGAGGACCGTGACCTCCCAGGACTGCCCGCCCAGCTCGACCGACCCGGCGGCGGCCGCCGCCGCGACCTCCCGCCCGACGTGGCGCCCGAACACGTCGCGCAGCTGCTCGCGCTCGCGCAGGCCCCGGACCATCTGGTTGAACCCGGCCTGCAGCAGCCCGAGCTCGGTGCCGTCGTACACCGTGATCTCGGTGTCGAGGTCGCCCTCGCCGACCCGCAGCAGGGCCTGCCGGACCGAGGCGATCGGGCCGACCACCGCCCGCGTCGTGAGCAGGGTGACCAGCAGCCCGACGGAGAGCACCACCCCGGCCAGCGCCAGCACGATCCAGGCGAACCGCGTCGGTCCCAGGTCCTCGCCGCCCAGCGCCCCGTCGGCCAGGAAGATGACGGCGGCCAGGAACACCCCCATCAGGGGCGCGGCCGTGCCGATCAGCCAGAAGACGACCATCCGCCGACGCACGCCGACCAGGCCACGGCCGTCCTGGAGCAGCTTGCCGGTCAGCGCCCGCGCCGCGATCGGCCGCAGCCCGAACTCGCTGAGCAGGAAGGCCACGGCGCTCACCACGAGACCCGCGATCGCGATCGTCAGCCCCGTGGTCAGCGCCCGCTCGGGTTGCAGGAGGAGGCTGAGGAGCGAGAAGACCCCGAGCGCCCCGGCCCACATCGCGGCCTGCACCAGGGTCAGCTGCCACGGCAGCCGCAGCGCCGTACGCCGCTCCTGCTCCGTGGGCGCACGCCCCTGGCTGGACCAGCGCAGGGCGCGGAGCCCGCGGACGGTCGCGACCGTGCCGCCGACCACCACCGCGAAGACGACGTAGACCGGCACCGCGATCGCCAGGCCCACCACGCTGGCGCCGGAGAGCGGGGTGGAGGGCAGCACGAGCACCGAGAGCACGACCACGACGGCGGCACCGATCAGGTGCGTGGTGAGCAGCATCGAGGTGAGCAGGACCTGCACCCGCCAGCGCAGCCGGCGCGACGACTGGTCGGTGGGACCCAGCAGGACCGACTCGAAGGCGGTGGAACCCACACCCTGGGGGTTCGTCGGCATGGCGGCAGGCTAGCGGCCGGCGGGGTCGGTCGTGGCCGGTCCGGGAAGGCCGGACGTGCTCCGCCGCCGGGACCGCGGAGGGCGCTCTCACCCCGAGAGGTGGAATATCCGGCGCGGCTGGCTTACGTCGTAGGTCTGTGGAACCTTGTGGAGACAAGGTTGAACAAGGTTCAACACGACCCGCACCGGGCGGTGCCCGACGGAGAGGCCAGGACCGTGGAACGCATCGATCTCACGCACCAGCGCCGCTCCCGTCGCGTCCCCGCGGCGGAACGCTCGGCGCGGACCACCGAGCTGCTCGCGGCCGCGGCCACGGCGGCCGGCGGCGGCGACCTGGTGGAGCGCGACCGGCTCCTGGACGCCGTGGTCGAGCTCAACATGCAGGTCGCCGAGGCCGTCGCCCGGCGCTACGCCCAGCGCAGCATCCCCCTGGAGGACCTCACCCAGGTCGCCTACCTCGCCCTGGTCCGGTCCGTCGCCACCTACGACCCCGACCGCGGCGAGGACCTGCTGACCTTCGTGGTCCCCAACATCACCGGTGAGATCCGGCGCCACTTCCGTGACCAGGGCTGGAGCATCCG
>JBBSKO010000341.1:0-1627 GCA_038256225.1 Propionibacteriales bacterium
AGCACGGCGGCCACCGCGGGGTCGCGACGCGCCAGCACCCACCAGCCGCCGTCGTCGGCCGGGCCGAGCACGGCGTCGTACGCCGGCGCGTCGGCCTGCAGCGGCGCGGCGGCGGCTGCCAGCAGGTCGGCGCTCGCGTGCGGGGTGTCCATCCCGACCTGCACGACCACGCCGGGGCCGGCGTCGGCGTGGGCGGCGACCAGGCGCTCGGCGAACCCGTCGCCGCGCTGGGGCGTGACGGTCCAGCCGGCGAGGGCGGCGCGCAGCGCGGCGGCTCCGACCGCGTCGTCGAGGTCCCCGTCGAGGGAGAGGTGGCAGCCCGCGGCGCCCGCGGCGGCGGTGGCGGCCTCGAGGGTGTCGAGCAGGGCCGCGGAGGCGATCCGCGCGGCGGCGTCGTGGCCGACGTCGACGCCGAGCCGGGTCTTGACCCGACCGGCGACCGGCGCCTTGGCCATCACCAGCACCCGGAAGGGAGCCTCACCCCCGGCCGCATCCCCGGCCCCGGCCGCGCCCGCGCGGTCCCCCGTGTCGTCGCGTCGGGTCACGCGAGCACCCGCCAGAAGTCGCGGGCGGTGCGCAGGGTGCCCTTGACCGAGCCGGACACCTTCGACTTCGTGCCCTCGGCGCGCGGGTGGTAGCCCACGTCGCGCTCGCTCACGCGCCAGCCGGCCAGCGTGGCCTTCTGGAGCATCTCGACGGGGTAGCCGAAACGGCGGTCCTGCACGTCGAGGTCGAGCAGCGCCTGGCGGCGGCAGACCCGCATCGGGGCGATGTCGTGGGCGTCCATCTTGATCCGTCGGCGCAGCCAGGCCACGATCAGCGCGTTCCCGGCGCGGGCGTGCCAGGGCCACACGCCCGAGCGGACGGGCCGGCGGCGGCCCACCGCGAGGTCGGCGCGACCGGAGCGGACGTCCTCGAGCAGGGGCAGCAGCTCGGCGGGGTCGAAGGACCCGTCGCCGTCCATGAACGCCACGTACTCGTGGGTGGCGGCCAGCAGGCCCGTGTGGACCGCGGCGCCGTACCCCGGACGGGACTCGGAGACCACCAGGGCGCCGAGGCCGCGGGCGATCTCGGCGGTCCCGTCACGGGACCCGTTGTCGGAGACGACGACGGCGAAGTCGGCCGGGATCCGCGGCAGCAGCGCCCGCAGGGCCGGGCCCTCGTCGCGGCACGGGAGCACCAGGTCGCACGTCGTCACGGGTCGACCCTAGGGCGTCGGTCCCAGGGAACCGGCATCAGACGGCGTGGAAACGCCGGGTGGCGTGAGCCCGCCCACCCCGCTGTCGACGTCCGGGTCCGTCCGCCGTGTCCGCTGGGGGTGCTTTCCGTACCCTCGGCGCCATGGCGACCTCCTCGACCACGCGCCCCGCCGCCGTCCCGGGACCCGACGCGACGGTCGCCGAGACACCCGCCGGCCGCTGGCCCTGGGTCGGCCTGGCGGTCGTCCTGCTGCTGGTGGTCGCTGCCACCGTGGTCCCGCCGCTGGCCGGCTGGGACGTGCTGGCTCGCGACGACGACCGCGGCACCCCGCCGACCCACGGCTTCGTCGACGTCAAGGTCGGCCTGGGCACCCTGCCGGCGGTCGTCCTGGCGCTGCTGGCCTGGCGGTACGCCGCCGGGCTCGCCG
>JBBSKO010000342.1:0-1605 GCA_038256225.1 Propionibacteriales bacterium
GGGCCGGTGCGAGGGCGATGCCCAACCCGCGGGCGCGGGGTGGCTCTAAGGTGGCGTCCGTGGGGGACGGTCGTGAGGTCTGGCTCCGCCGGGTGCCGTCGGCCGAGACGCCGCACCGCGGCCTGGTCGGTGCCGTCCGCCGAATGGCCCGCCGGGCGCCGCGGGCGACGTACGACCTCGAGGTCTGGGACGACGCCCGCCTCACCTTCGCCTGCCGCACGCCGCGGCCCGTACGGCCCCTCGTCCGCCGCGCCGGCACGGGCCGCCCCGTCGCCGCGACCGCGGTGCGGAGCGCGGACGCGGCCCCGACGGACTGGGTTACGGTGCCGCCGTGACCGCCCCTGCGCCGCGCCTGATGCTCCTCGACACCGCCTCGATGTACTTCCGCGCCTTCTTCGGCGTGCCCGACATCGCCGGCCCCGACGGCACGCCGGTCAACGCCGTGCGCGGGTTGCTGGACTTCGTCTCCCGGCTGGTCACCGACTACCAGCCGACCCACCTGGTCTGCTGCTGGGACGACGACTGGCGGCCGCAGTGGCGCGTCGACCTGCTGCCGACCTACAAGGCGCACCGCGTCGTCGAGGAGGTCGAGACCGCCCCGGACGTGGAGGAGGTCCCCGACCCCCTCGGGGTGCAGGTGCCGATCATCCAGCAGGTGCTGGCAGCGTTCGGGATCACCGTGATCGGGGCCCCGGGCTACGAGGCCGACGACGTCATCGGGACCCTGGCCACCGGCGCCGGGATGCCGGTCGACGTCGTCACCGGTGACCGCGACCTGTTCCAGCTCGTCGACGACGGGGCCGAGGTCAGGATCCTCTACATCGCCCGCGGCGTGGGCCGCCACGAGCGCGTCGACGACGCCTGGGTGGTCGCCAAGTACGACGTCCACGCCCGCCAGTACGCCGACTTCGCCACCCTGCGCGGTGACGCCTCCGACGGCCTGCCCGGCGTGGCCGGCGTCGGCGACAAGACCGCCGCCTCCCTGCTGGGCCGCCACGGCGACCTGGCCGGCATCGTCGCCGCCGCCCACGACCCGGAGTCGGGCATGGCCCCCGGGCCCCGGCGCAAGGTCAAGGACGCCGCCGACTACCTCGCGGTCGCCCCGCGCGTGGTCGCGGTGGCCCGCGAGCTGGACCTCGACCGCTCGCACCTGGAGCTGCCGAGGTCGCCGGCCGACCCGGACCTCCTGGCCGCGCTCTCGGAGCAGTACGGCCTCGACTCCCCCGTCGCCCGCCTCACCGCCGCCCTCGCCCGCGACTGACCCCGTCCCGGCGGACCGTGACCGGGGGCAAGCCCTGCCCCGACGGTGCGGTAGGGACCGCCAGCACCCCGGCGGTCGAGGAGCAACCGCCCCCACCCCGGTGGTCGAGGAGGGAGCGCCAGCACCCCGGTGGTCGAGGAGGGAGCGCAGCGACCGTCTCGAGACCCCCACCCCCGGTGGTCGAGGAGGGAGCGCCAGCACCCCCCCGGTGGTCGAGGAGGGAGCGCCAGCACCCCCCCGGTGGTCGAGGAGGGAGCGCCAGCACCCCCCCGGTGGTCGAGGAGGGAGCGCAGCGACCGTCTCGAGACCCCCACCCCCGACGGTCGAGGAGGGAGCGCAGCAAC
>JBBSKO010000343.1:0-1593 GCA_038256225.1 Propionibacteriales bacterium
CCGGTCACCGAGCTGGTGCTGCCGTACCGCGGGGAGCGCCTGCGGGGCGACGCCGTCCGCCGCCGGGTGGACGCCTGGGTCGCGGAGGGCGTCGTGGAGCCGAGCCTGGCCGAGGCCGTCGGGCTGGTGCTGGACAACCCGGACTGGCTGCGCCTCGAGGGCCGCACCGTCGCCGTGGTCGGCGCCGGCTCCGAGATGGGCCCGCTGCCCTCGCTGGTCCGGTGGGGTGCGCGGGTCGCCGCGGTCGACCTCGCCCGCGAGGACCTCTGGGGCCGCCTGGACGAGACGGTGCGCGGGGGAGCCGCGACCGTGGTCAGCCCGGCCCGCGACGGCCGCCGCGGGGCCGACCTGCTCGCCGACGTCCCGGCGCTGGCCGACTGGCTCGGCGCCCAGCCCGGCACGCTCGTGGTCGGCAGCTACGTCTACGCCGACGGCGCCACCAACGTCCGCGTGAGCACCGCGGTCGACGAGCTCAGCCGGCGGCTGCTGGCCTCCGACCGGGGTACGGACGCCGTCGACCTGGCCTTCCTGGCCACCCCCACCGACGTCTTCGCGGTGCCCGCCGAGGCCGTGGACGCCGCGACCCGGGCCTACGAGGACCGCTCCCGGGTCGCGCGCACGCTCGGCCGTCCCCTGCGCACCGCCTCCGGCGGCCGGCTGCTGCGCCGCCCGTACGCCCCCGGCTCCGACCCCGGCCTGAACGACTCGCTGGTGCCCCAGCAGGGCCCGAACTACGCGCTGGCCAAGCGGCTGCAGCGCTGGCGGGCGACCGTCGCACGCCACGACGGCGTCACGGTCTCGATGAACGTCGCGCCGCCGACCCGGACCCGCTCGGTGCTCAAGAACCGGGGCCTGGCTGCGGCGTACGCCGGCGCGCACCGCTTCGGCGTCGAGGTCTTCGACCCCTCCACCTCGAACGTGCTGATGGCCGCGCTGCTGGTCCACGACCTGCACACCGGAGGCGGGCCGCGCCACGAGCACCCGTGGCAGGACGAGGCGTACGCCGCCGCCCACGGCGGGCTGTGGCGCACCGCCTACGCCCCGCGCAGCGCGCTCGGGCTGGCGGCGCTGCTGGGTGTGGGGGGCGCGCGGGGCTGATCTCGCGGGGACGACCGATCCGTCCACAACCCGCGCCACTGCTCTAGCGGTCGAACCTATGTTCGAGTATCATGGATACATGACCACCGCTACCGACGTCGAGCAGGAACTCGGGTGCGATGCGCCCTGGGTCCCGGCTCCGGCGCCGGTACGTCCCGGGGTCCGTGTCGCCGGTGCCCTGCTCGATGCCCGGGGTGCGGTCTCGGCTGCGGCGGGTGTGTCGACCACGTCGTTGTCGAACACCGACCTGACCACCGCGGCGCACGAGATCACGGCCCTGGAGTCGCAGGTCGCTGCCTACAAGCTCGCGGTTCTCGCCGAGGCACGCGATCGGGGCCAGAGCGGACCGGTCGGTGACGAGGGTGACGCCGACCCCGCCTCCTGGTTGGCGAAGCTGACCGGTGACCCGTCCGAGGTCCTGCGTGGCGGGTTGTTCATCGCCCGGCTGCTCCAGGAGAAGTACCACCACACCCGCCGTGCGCTGGAGGCCGGGAC
>JBBSKO010000344.1:0-1553 GCA_038256225.1 Propionibacteriales bacterium
GTGCGAGGGGCGGTCGAGGCCGAGCAGGGCGTACGGCCGCTCGTCGACGACCTCGACGCCCATCGAGGACAGCGTCGGCAGCACGTGGGACAGCGACAGCGGCTCACCGACCCGGAACACCTTGAGCCGGGCCTCCCCCGGACCGGCGTCCAGCGGCTCGTGCAGGACCAGGTCCCGCCCGCCGTCGCCGGATCCGTCGCCCGCGACGGCCTCGAGCCGGCCGAGGTCGAGGGAGGCGGTCCGCGGCGAGAAGTCCTCCTTGTACGCCTCCGGCCAGGCGTCGGCGTACCTGCGACCCAGCCGCGAGCCGACCTCCTCGCCGTACTCGGTCAGCACGGCCGTCACGAAGTCGTCGCGCCAGGACCTCGAGGCCTCGCCGAGGCGCCGCTCGAGCTCGGCGGTCTTGATCTCCGGGATCGTCGCCCCCGCCGGCATGTGCGCCACGAAATGCACCCGGGCGGTGGTGGACTCGTTGATCCGGACCGTGAACTCCACCGAGTCGGCGCCCAGGTGCTGCTCGAGGATCTCGGCGAACTTCTGCCGGACCACGGTGTTGTAGCGGTCGCGCGGGAGGTAGACCAGCACCGAGACGTAGCGCCCGTAGGTGTCGCGGCGCACGAACATCCGCAACGCCCGCCGCTCCCGGGCGTGCATCGCGGCCTCGACCAGCGGGGCCAGCTCGTCGACGTCGGTGTGGAAGAGCTCGTCGCGGGGGTACGTCTCGAGGGTGTCCATCAGGGCCTTGCCGGCGTGGCTGCGACGGTCGAAGCCGCTGCGCGCGAGCACCGCGGCGGCCTTCTCCCGCACCAGCGGGATCCGCAGCAGCGACTCGGTGTAGGCCGCGCTGGAGAACAACCCGATGAAACGCCGCTCGCCGGTGACCTCGCCGGCGGCGTCGAAGGTCTTGATGCCGACGTAGTCGAGGTAGGCCGGGCGGTGCACCGTGGCCCGGGAGTTCGCCTTGGCCAGGACCAGCAGGGTCCGCTCACGGGTGCGCTCGCGCACCGCTGCGGGCAGCAGGCCCAGCGCCCGGGTGACATCGGGGTCGTCGCGCAGCACGCCGAGCCCCGTGCCGGGTCGGGCGCGCAGCACGTCCTGCTGGGCGCCGTCGACCTCGGCGGTGTCGAGGTCGTACTCGCGGTAGCCGAGGAAGGTGAAGTGCTCGTCGCCCAGCCAGGCCAGCAGCTCGCGGGCCGAGCGGACGTCCTCGGCCGGCAGGCCGGCGGGCGGGTCCTGGTCGAGCTCGTCGACGATGCCCCGGATCCGGGCGTGCATCTTGTCCCAGTCCTCGACCGACTCGCGCACGTCGCGCAGCACCCGCTGCACGTGGTCGGCGATCTCGGCCGCGTCGTCGTCGTCGCGCAGCCGGTCGATCTCGACGTGCATCCACGACTCGCGCACCGCCCCGGGGGCGGCCTCCGTGGACCCGTCCTCGACCGGCGAGAGCTCCTGCAGCGCCCCGGTGACGTCGCGCACCGCGTCGTAGACCGGGTGCACCACCAGGTGCACCTCGCGCAGCTGTCGGGACAGCTCCATCGTCAGGGAGTCCACCA